>JARDZI010000359.1 GCA_029240935.1 Clostridiales bacterium | reverse complement strand
CCTGAAGCTTCAGCTACTTCACTATCTAAACCATATTTTTCTGCAATAAGTTTAGCCATTTTTCCAACTCTTAATGAGTGATTAGCTATTCTATGACGGTTGTACTTTATCAAAAAATTGTATGAGTCCTTTTCTATGTTTCCTGAAAATTCAAAGTCATTGATTAAATTGTGAATTAGAATATTCATTATCTTGTCCTCCATATTAAATCCATACTACCATTCTATGACAAATTGTTTAAAAATTAAATAGAAAATATACTTTAGGTGAAAATTATGATTATTCATTTTCTGGATTAATAAATATCTCCCCAAATCCTAATACTAAGCAAGAGGTGATAATCTTGTTTAAGCCCCAAAGGGTTATTATAGAGGAAAAGGCATTGGATTATGAGGGAGGGAAACTACTGTTAGAAAAATTTGAAAGAGAAAATATTGATGTAAAGATGATAAAGGGTGGAAGAGTATCTGGGATACCGGGGAAAACAGATCAGGAAATGTTTTTTTATGGGAAGAATACACTTGTAGTTGGAGTAAGGAAGGAGTCAGATTTTCAAACCTGTAAACCATCTGCACATTATATGCTGCCTATTGTTAGTGGCTGTGTTGGAATGTGTGAATACTGCTATTTGAATACTCAACTTGGCAAAAGACCCTATAGCAAGGTGTATGTAAATGTTGAGGAAATACTGGAAAGGGCTGATAAATATATAGAGGAGAGAAAACCCCATATAACCATATTTGAAGGGGCTGCAACCTCAGATCCCCTGCCTGTTGAAAGATATGGACATGGATTATCCTTAGCAATAAAGCATTTTGGAAGAAGTGAACTAGGGTACTTTAGATTTGTTACAAAGTTTGATGAAGTTGACCCTTTGCTTGGACTTGAACATAATGGTCACACAACAATCAGATTCACTCTTAATACAGATAGAGTTATTAAAGAATACGAACACAAGGTTCCGGTCGCAACGGAGAGGATTGAAGCCTCATTTAAGGTTAGTGAAAGTGGTTATCCAATTGGATTTATTATTGCCCCAGTGTTTCTGTATGATGGATGGAGGTCGGATTACTCAAATCTCATTACAATATTGGGTGAAAAACTGAGGGATAGTCAACCAACCTTTGAGGTAATAACCCATAGATTTACAAAACGAGCAAAGGATCAAATACTAAATACCTTCCCACAAACTGAGCTCCCGATGAATGAGGAAGTGAGAAAATTTAAATACGGACAGTTTGGTTATGGAAAGTATGTTTATAAGGATGAGGACATAGATGAGGTAAAGATATTCTTTAAGGAAAACTTAGGAAAGTATTTTAAACAAGAAAATATAAGATATATAATTTGATATAAAATGGCAGCCGCTTAATTAGAGAAAAGCTTTTAGTAGTTATATCAGTAGTTCTAAGAAAAGCATCTAATACAGATGCTTTTCTTAGTATTTTTAGCTATATAGTATTTGCAAGGAAATCGCCTACCATTGATTGTTGGATAATATAAAAATTTATTTTAAATGTTGACTACATGCCTTATATTGTATATAATGTTAAAAATATATATAAGTATTCGATGAGCTGGAAAGTACTATATGTCACTTATTATAGCGAGTTGGGAAGCGGTGGAAGCCTGATAATAATACATATATGAATAGGACCAGGGAGAATTCTTCTGAAATAGTAGTAGGGAGAACGCATATCTGCGATAAAGGTTTTAAGAGGGCATAAGATACTGTAATTATGCCAATTAGAGTGGTACCACGGGATTCCGTCTCTTTATGAGATTGGAGTCCTTTTTTATTCTATTATTGGAGGGACAAACATGCTAAAATATCAAAAAAAAATCACTGAACTAGTAAAAGAACAGTTTCCTGTTTCTGATGTTATATTAACAATACCACCAGATTCCAAGCTTGGAGATATAGCTCTTCCATGTTTTCAACTTGCAAAGGAATTAAAGAGAAGTCCTGCTGAAATTGCAAGTAGACTAAAGGATAAATTTTCTTCAGTGAATTTTATCGATAAAATAGAGATTTCAGGTGTAACCTGAATTTCTATCTTAATAGGCCCATCTTTATAAAAAACACACTTGATGATATAAGAGTTAAGAAGGATAGATATGGCTCATCAATGAGTGGATGTGGAAAGAAGGCATTAATTGAGCATACAAGTATAAATCCAAATGCTTCACCCCATGTTGGTAGAGCAAGAAATGCATTAATTGGGGATGTATTAGCAAGACTTTTAAGGTTTGAAGGATATGATGTTAACATACATTATTTTGTTAATGATATAGGAAAGCAAATTGCAATGCTTTTATTAGGGGTAAAAGATATTACAAATGTTGCTTTTAAAGATTTATTGGATATATACATTCGTATCAATAAAGAGGTTGAAGAGAAGCCGGAGCTAGAAAATAAGGTATTTGAACTACTTTACAAATTAGAAAATGGTGATGAAGAGATTAAAGAAAAGTTTAGATATATTGTGGATATATGCATAAAGGGACAAACAGAGATATTTACGGAACTAGGTATTAATTATGACACCTTTACTTACGAATCTGATTATATTTGGAGCAATAGGGTAGATGAGATTTTAGAACAATTAAAGAGTATTAATAAACTCGAGGAGGATTCAGAAGGAAGACTGGTATTAAACCAAGAGGAGTATAAGCTGCCTATGAAGGCACCCTATCTTGTATTAACAAGAAAGGATAAAACCTCATTGTACCCACTTAGAGATATAGCATACACAATAGATAAGGTAAAAACAAACTCTGATAAAAATTTAGTTGTACTAGGTGAAGATCAAAAACTATATTTTCAGCAAATAAAAGCAGCATTAGATGTATTGGGTTATGGAGCACCATCACCTGTCCACTATTCCTTTGTATTATTATCAGAGGGCAAGATGGCAACAAGAAAGGGAAATGTTGTACTGTTAGAGGACTTTATGAAAGAGGCCTTATTCAAAGCAATAGCCAATATGGAGTCAAGATATGATACGTTTAATGAAGAAGCTGCAAAATCAATTGCTTATGGAGCAGTTAAATATGCATTTTTGAAGACAGCTAATGATAAAAATGTTACATTTGATTGGGACTTGGCATTAAGCTTCGAAGGTGATTCAGGTCCATATCTTCAGTATAGCTATGCAAGAATAAACTCTATATTTAAAAAGTATGGAAAAGACCTTCCCAAGGAAGCTGATTATACTGTACTAAAAGAAAACATAGAATTTGAATTAATAAAAGAGCTAGCTAATATGCAGTGTGCTGTGATGAGATCATTAGAAGAAACAAGTCCTCATATTATATCAAACTATGTGTACACACTTACTAAGAAATTTTCATTATTCTATCATGAATGCTCAGTAATGAATGCAGATAATGAAGAGTTAATGAAGGCTCGTTTGATATTAATAGATTCAGTAAAGCAGGTTATAAAGAATTGCTTGTGGTTAATCGGAATTGATACAGTTGATGTTATGTAAGTTTAGTTATTTTCATATAAAGCATATGACATTTGTCATATGCTTTTATTCTTCTGCTCACTACTTAAAGGCATGTAAATTTATTAATATAGAATTACAAAGAGAGAATAAACCATTTA
>JARDZI010000358.1 GCA_029240935.1 Clostridiales bacterium | reverse complement strand
GCAGAAAGACTATAAGAAAACTGTAAATGCAGGATTTAAAGAAAAACAGGTTACACTTTCAGATGGTTCGGTGATAAATTATGCAGAGGGTCCTAATAGTGGGAAAGCCCTTTTACTGATTCATGGACAGACAGGAGCGTGGGAGGATTATACAACAGTACTGCCTGAATTAAGTAAAAACTGGCATGTGTTTGCAGTGGACTGCTATGGACATGGAGGTTCTGCCCATGATGCCTCAAAATATTATCTTGATGTGAACGGTAATGATCTGATATGGTTTATTGATAATGTAATTAGGGAAGAAACTGTTGTTTCAGGACATTCTTCAGGGGCGCTTATTACAGCCTATGTTGCAGCATATGGAGGCAGTCAAGTAGTTGGGGCGGTGCTGGAAGACCCGCCTGTTTTTTCTACAGAGAGGGATTACTTTGAAGGCTCCTTCGCCTATCAGGATACCTATAAAGTCATGCACGAATACATAAATTCGGATCCTAAGGAATGCTGGGAAGCATATTATATGCGCAATTGTTTGTGGGGAAAGCTGTATATGTCTTCTTCCATGAAGGGCTTGGCAAACTATGCCCAGAAATATTATGAAAAGCATCCGGACAAGCCACTACAGTATTTCTTTATGCCTGAGTCAATTAACTTCATGTTCCTACATATGAGAGAATATGATCTTGAGTTTGGGGATCATTTTTATGATTATTCCTGGCATGCAGGTATTACCCATGAGAAACTGATGGGGGATGTTAAGGTCAGAGCGGTCTTTCTCCATACAAAGGCTTCCTATACAGAAGATGGGATATTGCTGGCAGCTTCCTCTGACGAGCAGGCAAGAAGGGCTGTAGAATTGATTGGAGATTGTGAGTTGATTGAATTAACTTCAAATCATGATATTCATCGTTTCAATGCTAAAGTATTCATTGAGGCTGTTAATCGTCTTAAATAAAAGGTGCCATGAACTAGAGGGAGGGGTTCCTTTCTTTGGTCCATTGCACCAGTTCTCAGACATTACAATCATCAGATTTTATTAACATACTACAAAAGGGGTCTTCACCTGTGGAAGCCCCCTTTTATAGTATGTTAATATTTAAAGTATCTGAGAATGGGATTGACTATCATAATTAACTTTAATTTCCGCAGCTTTGCAGGTTCCCTCTGAGTACCACAGGTCCGTCAACGCCTGTTCTAGAATTTGATGGCTGGACTCTGATTTCAGTCTCTTGAGACAGGGAGGCTGCTGTTGGAAATTCTATTCTTGAGGACCAGGTGGGTGGATCATCCCTTGTTGGAAAGAGCTCATTTCCAAAACCGCCGATATCCTTAAAAAAAGCAGTAGCAATATACATATCGTAGTTACCAAATACTCTGGGATTAGGGAGGGTAGCTATAACACTGATTGATTGACCTCCCCTTGGCCCAAAATTGGCATAGGCTGCTCCACCTGTTCCGAAGGGTACCCGACCTTGTTTATTCAGAGGAACGCAGCAGGGTATGGGGATTAATGAAGGTACGCAGAGCACATCCCCGGGTATAAGAATATTGGGATCAGGAATATGGGGATTATTAACTGTAAGAGCCTCAAGCCTGGTCCTGAAGATTTGGGAGAGAATATACATGGTGTCCCCGGGGGAGACTGTATATCTTCCCTTGAAACCATCAGGACAGGAGGAAGGAATTCTGGGTTTTTGTCTGTACATCAAATAAACCTCCACTAAACTACTTATGTAGCTTATATGAATTATTAGTTTTATATAGTATGTTGGAAACATCAGGAAGGTTACTGGAGTGTAAAGTTCTAATTTATATAATACCTATCACATGTCAGAGTTGGGTGCCAGCCTCATCAGATATCAGATTTGAAGGTCTTCAAATATCTTATGAGGATGGTACCCAATATACATGTCAAGGATTACTTACCTATAGATGGGATAACTCTGGCAATCTACTAAGGAGGTTAGTAACAGTTAAAGCATATTTATAAAAATATATAAAACATTAATGTATTTTAATAGTTTCTTAGGGCATACTATTTCTGAGGTGATAAACTTGAAATATTATGCTATTGGAGAGTTTGCACAGTTAATAGACAAAACCGAACAAACCTTAAGAAATTGGGATAAAAATGGAGCATTAAAACCACATCATGTTGCAGAAAGTGGCCATAGGTATTACTCTCAGGAACAAGTTAATCATTTCTTTGGACTAAAAAACAATATGGAGCAGTTAAAACGTAAAGTTGTAGGATATTGCAGAGTATCAAGTAATAAGCAAAAGGATGATCTGGAAAGGCAAATATACAATGTTAAGTCCTATATGATAGCCAGGGGATACTCCTTCAGTATAGTATCAGATATTGGAAGTGGTATTAACTACAACAAAAAAGGATTAAATCAACTAATAGATATGATAATCAATGGAGAAGTTGAGAAAGTAGTAGTCCTATATAAAGACAGGCTTCTTAGATTTGGATTTGAAATAATTGAAAACCTATGTAATAAATATGGAACAACTATTGAAATTATTGATAATTCTGAGGAAAATGAGGAAGAGGAATTAGTTGAGGACCTAACCCAGATAATTACGGTTTTTAGCTGTAGACTACAGGGGAATAGAGTAAATAAAGCAAAGAAAATGATTAAGGAGTTGTTATTAGATGATAAAGACATTTAAGGTGATGCTATTACCTAATAACAAACAGAGGACAAAGCTCTTTGGATGTGCAGGAGTAGCACGATTTGCGTTTAATTGGGCATTAGGATATGAAAAAGAAAATTATGAAAAGGGTGAGAAATATCTTACTAATTTCGAATTAAGAAAGGTATTTACAAACTTGAAGAGAACAGAGGAATACACATGGCTCAATAATTACAGTAACAATATTACGAAACAAGCTATAAAGGATTCCTGCAGTGCCCTAGAAAGATTTTTTAATAAGCAAGGAAATTTTCCACATTTCAAGAGTAAAAGAAGGTCCAAACCATCATTTTATGTTGATACTGATAAAATTCAGATTACAAATACTCATATTAAACTTGAAAAGCTAACTCACAGCCGAAAGGCAAGTAAACAAAAATTTAACTGGATAAAGCTTGCTGAAAAAAATAGGATACCAATAGAATGCAAATATATAAATCCAAGGGTAACATTCGATGATATCAACTGGTGGATTAGCGTAGCTATAGAAATTCCAGATAGTACAGTCCTACCTACAAATGATGGAATAGGAATAGATATTGGATTAAAAGATACTGCTGTTTGTTCAGATAAGATAATTTATAAAAACATAAATAAAACAACAAAGGTTAAAAAATTAAAGAAAAAGCAGCTCAGATTGCAGCGCAGGATATCTAAGAAATATCTAAAAAATAAGAAGGGAGAGAATTACTGTAAAACAAGCAATATTATAAAAAGTGAAAACCAACTTATAAAAGTAAATCACCGTTTAACAGATATTCGTCATAACTATCAGCATCAAGTAACCACAGAAATTCTAAAGCGAAAACCAAACTTTATTGTTCTAGAGGACTTAAATGTGGTAGGTATGATGAAAAATAAGCACTTAGCCAAAGCAATACAAGAACAGGGTTTCTATGAATTCTATAGGCAAATAAAATATAAAGCAA
>JARDZI010000357.1 GCA_029240935.1 Clostridiales bacterium | reverse complement strand
AGGCCACTTATTTTACCCCTCAAACCTTCTATTTCCTTGCTCAAATTGTTTATCTCAAGACAAGCTTCATCATATTTAAGCTTTGCAGCCAGAGCTTCTTTT
Organism: Clostridiales bacterium; assembly: GCA_029240935.1. Taxonomy (GTDB): domain Bacteria; phylum Bacillota; class Clostridia; order Clostridiales; family Caloramatoraceae; genus JARDZI01. The sequence continues at coordinate 3,527 of JARDZI010000357.1, read as the reverse complement.
CTTTCATCATAAAGTCTGTCATTTTTATCTCCCTTAATCTTGTGAAATAGATTTGTAAAGGATAATCCTTCAAGCTTCTCAACATCTATTTCTTCCTTTCTTAATTGTCTAAATAATTCATCCTGTTTATGCTCTAATTCTCTCTTTTGAGCTTCAATACTAAGTATCAAACTATTAAGTCTCTCTCTTTCCTTAATCCTATATTTAATATCTACTAACTTTTCATTTATACTAAACATATTACCCCTCCTATCACCTCTTTATATTTTACCATAGCAAAGTTGGCATTAATACTATAATATGGGACAATAAAAAAAGCATCCACTGTTTCATCAGTGAATGCTTTTTTTATATACTATATGTTAAAATATCTTTTTAAAAGTCCTGCAAATGCTGCACCATGTCTAGCCTCATCCTTACACATTTCATGTACTGTATCATGAACTGCATCATATCCTAATTGTTTTGCAAGAGTAGCTAAATCCTTTTTACCCTGGCATGCACCATGTTCTGCTTCAACTCTCATTTCAAGATTTTTCTTTGTATCAGGAACAACTACTTCTCCAAGTAATTCAGCAAACTTTGAAGCATGCTCTGCTTCTTCAAATGCTATTCTCTTATATGCTTCTGCTACCTCTGGGAAACCTTCTCTATCAGCTTGACGGCTCATAGCTAGGTACATACCAACTTCAGTACATTCTCCCATAAAGTTAGCCTTAAGACCTTCAACTACTTCTGCATCTAGTCCCTTTGCAACTCCTATTTTATGTTCATCAGCCCAAGCAAGTGTGCCTTCCTTCTTTTCATTGAATTTCTCTGCTGGAGCACCACATTGTGGGCATTTAGCTGGTGCTGAATCTCCCTCATGTACATATCCACATACTGAACAAACAAATTTTTTCATTTCTAGTACCTCCTAAAAATATTTTATTATTGCTTGCAAATAATGCAAAGCTAATCCTTAACTTGAATATTTATTATCTACGGATAATTATTTTCCTTACCCTACTTTTAATTATACAAACTTCTTTTTTCAAAGTCAATAGGTTGATTAAATTTTTTTCATTTTTTAATAAATTTAAGATATATTTCATAGTTATTCCAAAACTATAAAAACAGAACTTTATAAACCTGTATTCACAGTTTAAAGACATTAATAAATAGGACATTCAGCCTTATATTAACTAAACAGCTAAATGTCCCTGAAACACATCCTATTTACTAATTACTTTTGATGCAAGGATCCTAAACTGCAAGTAAAGCTGCTTTACATATTGCTTCAATTAAAGTATTTTCATGAACGATAAATCTTCTATGGGTATCTAAATTGTCAAAAGCACATGTATGTTTATTCTCGGAATTCGATAGGGAATATATAAATTTTCTTTTTAACATACTATCTATAATCGTCCACATTTCCCTGTTATCTGTTGAATAACTTTTATTAGGCTTGTCCTCTTTAGAAATTATCCCCAATACCTTCTCTTCAACCAGTAAATCCAACTCTTTCCCAGGTTTTAAGCTTAAAACTTCCTGTTTGTTCATTTTCCACACCCCTTTATGTTATTCAAATCTAGCAATTTCAATATAATTATATCATAGATTCATTTAGTGTATTTGTTACATTTTATTACGATTTATTACAGCATTTTAACGTACCCATTATCAAGTTATACACAATTTTTTAACTTCTTTAATACAATATAATAGGAGGGGGTGATTAAATGCAGCCAGATATATCGCAGATTACATCAGAGCAGATTACTTCGCTAAAGCTTGGAGAACTGGCTAATCAAATTTTATTGTTAGGTCAAGCAATTGTAGTAGCAACAAAGAACAATCAGCTAATACTACTTGCTGTGTACATTAAATTATTTGTGGGTTTTCTTTTTATTATGGCGGTAATCTTAGAATCAAAGGAACAACAAATTGCTCCAGGAGTAACTACTCCTCTTAATAAACTAAAACTGTTTGGATCAACAATAAGTCAAATTGGTGCAATTATATTAACCTATGTTCTTCAAAATGAAATAGCATTAAGAGAAGCAGGCGTAACTCCAGAGAATGTGCCAACAGTACCACCATTTTCTGGCGCAGCATTTGTATAAGAAAATAATTTATATTGTTTTTTTAAGTACTAGGTTGTTGAATATTTTCAACAACCTTTATGTTTTGTTTTAATACTAAATATTATATTTCTTGCTTGTTATGATATATTTCCTTTGTTAATATAAATATATAAATAGTATTTATGTAAGGAGGTCTTTTTTATGGGACTTTTAAATTTTATCAAAGGCCAGTTCATTGAAGTTATCGAATGGACTGACAGTTCATCAAATACAATGGTTTATAGATTTCCCGTTATGAATAAGGAAATAAAAATGGGTGCACAGCTTACTGTTAGAGAATCTCAGACAGCTATATTTGTTAATGAAGGACAGGTTGCAGATGTTTTTGGACCTGGACGTTATGAGTTAACAACCCAAAACATGCCCCTACTTACAAAACTAAAATCCTGGAAATATGGATTTAATTCTCCCTTTAAGGCAGAAGTATATTTTATTAATACTAAACAGTTTACAGACCAAAAGTGGGGAACATCAAATCCAATAATGATGCGGGATACTGAATTTGGAATAATAAGGCTTAGGGCTTTTGGTATTTTTTCCTTTAGGGTAAACGACTCTGTAAAGTTTTTAAAGGAGCTTTTTGGAACAAATGAAGTTTTTGATACTGAAAACATAATTGGCCAATTAAAGCGTTCAGTTATATCTGGTCTTACGGATCTGCTTGGAGAATCAAAGGTACCAGCAATAGATCTTGCAATGTATTATGACGAGTTAAGTAATCAGGCAAAGGAAAAGCTTCAACCAAGATTTGAGGATTTTGGTTTTCAGCTATCAACCTTCTATATTGAAAATATTTCTCTTCCAGAGGAAGTAGAAAAGGTAGTTGATAAGAGAACCTCCATGGGGGTTATTGGTAATATGCAACAATATGCCCAGTACCAAACTGCTGAGGCAATTAGAGACGCAGCCCAAAACCAATCTGGTGGTTTTGCATCAGTTGGTGCTGGCATTGGTGCCGGATCTGCCATAGGCAACATGATGGGAGAGGCGATGAGAACAATGGGACAAAAGCCCCAGGAATCACAACCATCAGAAGACACTAAGTGCCCTAATTGTGGAGTTTCAGTGCCTCAAGGTTATAAGTTTTGCGGTGGATGTGGCAAGCCAATAGGTCCACCAAAGGTTAAATGTACCAAGTGTGGTAAGGAAATTGATCCAGGACTCAAGTTCTGCCCAGAATGCGGTTCAGTCCAGGATGTAGACAACTTCTGTAAAAATTGCGGCAATAAAATAGAAGAGGGTTCTAAGTTTTGTGCCAAGTGCGGCACAAAAACTGAGTAGGAGTTGTAAATATGGAAAATGTATCAGAAACTATCAATGAAAAAACAGATCGGTTTCCATGCCCCTCATGTGGGGGGGATATGGGTTTTGACCCTGATTCCCAGTCGCTTATTTGTT
>JARDZI010000052.1 GCA_029240935.1 Clostridiales bacterium | reverse complement strand
AACTCCATGTTCAAGATTACTCTTTGCAATAAACCTAGCATGTTTTTTTACCCCATCAGGAGCATTCGCCATTGCATAGCTATAGTATGCTTCATTTAGCATCTCCACATCATTAAAATAATCACCAAAGACCATTGTTTCTTCCTTCTTAATACCAAACTTTTCTTGTATTTGCCTTAATGCAACCCCTTTATTTACTTCACTTCTATATATGTCTATCCATATTTCACCTGAAATTATAATCTGGAGATTGTCATTAAGATACTGTTTAAAATGCTTATAGGTATCCTCTTGTTTATCAAAATCCAGTATAGATACTTTTAAAATATCATCCTTAATTTCACTCAAATCCTCTACAATATCTAGATGATAATAATATTTCCTGCATTCATCAATCATCCTTTGATTGTCAGTACATATATAAGCAGACTTTTTACCACATAGTACCAAACAAATTCCATCTATTTTCTTTCCAGTCTCAACTACCCTTTTAACATCCTGTGGAACAATTGAACAGGAATATATTTCTCTATCCATGTATCTTAGCAATGTACCATTCTCTGCAATATAAATAATGTTATCTCCTATGTTTTCAAAATTTTTTAATAGCTGATAATACTGCCTTCCACTTGCCACTGCAAATTTTACATCTGCCTCCATAAGCTTTTCAAACACATTATAAAACTCTTCATCTATCATTCCTTCTCCATTAAGCAAAGTACCATCCATATCACATGCAATAAGCTTTATCATATTTTTTCTCCTCATTTTCAAATTCTTAACACTATTTTCTACCTTATCTTGATCTAAATTTTTTTATGCTTACTGCTTATATATTATAAAACCAAATCCATTTTGGCAACCTCTTAGTACCTAGTTAAGCATAATTTCCTTTTGAAACACTATATTTTATTGCTTTATCCATCTATGAATTTTATAATGTAAATATATTAGATACATATAATAATAATATACCCTAAAATGTAAATCGTAAAAATAATATATGTTAGGAGGCTTTTTATGGCAAATGTTGATATTTATTCAAGTGACACCTGTGGCTACTGTCATGCAGCAATAGATTTTTTCAAAGCTAATAATGTTGAGTACACAGAGCATAATATTTCAAAGGACCCAGAGGCTAAAAAGTTTCTCATGGCCAAGGGAATAAGAGGAGTTCCATTTATAATTATCGATGGCGAGGAAGTAATGGGATTTGATGAAGATATACTAAAGAAACTTTTGAAACTGTAGTTTAGGTAGAGTATTTTGATTTTTAATAACAGAACACGTTGTTTTCCCAATGTGTTCTGTTATTTTTTGATGTGTAGCTGCAAATAATAATAGCAGCTATATCTAGTATAAAATAAATGGTTAATATATAATATAAATACATGAGTTGCAAATTAAAATGATAGGGGATTATTAAATTGTCAGATAAAAATATAGAAATTATGAAAAAAATAATTGAAGAAAAAAAGAAAAAAAGCTCCCAGCAGGGATCAATACCAAGGGCCGATAAGAAAATCGGAGGCAGCAGGAATGCACATAAAAACAACAAATCAGGAGGGCTTTTTGACAAATAGTGAACTCTTCTGTGTAAATCTAAGTTTCTGTACCTAAGGTTAGGTTAGGCTTGAAAAAACAATAAAGCAACTGTTGTAAACTTATTAAAATAAATGTTTTACTTTAAAGTTTGTGGCTGTCCTCCTGAATCTAATGAAGGATCCTTAATATCCTTTACCCAGTTCAGGATAACAGCCACAATTTTTATATGCTATCTTTTTTTAATGATGATGGTGGTGGTGATGGTGTTCATGTTCACAATTTTCATCTTGGCATTCATGATCATCTGCATTATTATAATTCATATTCAATCCATATTGCTTATATAAGCTATAGAATATTACATATTTGTTAGCTTCAATATCCTCTTGAACCTGCCCTATTGTTTTTTTATACAAAGAGGTAATACTTATTTCCAACTCATCCGTATATACAAAGGAAGCACCAGAGGTCATATTAAGCTCTGGAAATGGAAGCAATCTTGTAAATATTAATATATTAGGATCACTTATTTGACTTAGAGAAATATCAATAAGCCTTGTATTTCTAGTTTCCTTTAGTATATTCTTTAAAAAGAGCATATTCTTACCTTCTGAAACATTGACTACTCTATAAAGTGAAGTATAGGAAGACTTTAAAGCATTCAAGACCTTTTCCTCGGTTTCATTTTCAGCACCATATTTTTCAATATATCTATCAACTGCATTTTGACCATCTATTCTCATTTCATGAATAGCAAAATCCATGAGAGCACCCATCTGATTTTCATCAGTAAATATAATATTGTCATCCTTGTCTGTCATTTCAAGGACTCTTGCAGCATTTAATAATATAGCTTTATCAAGGGTTTTAAAAATTTTCTCATTAACAATTCTTATTTCTTCCTGTCTGTATTGGTTATATAAATCAATCAATTCCATTTAAATACCTCCATATATAGATGAATTTTTACTAACAAGTACAATTTTATCATTCATTATAATTGTTCACAAGGTGCATATTAATATGAAACTCTCCAAATTCATCCTACTGTAGGGGCGAACAGTGTTCACCCGATTTGGGCATAATCAATTAAAGGCTGATCCAGATTGTTGGTACGCCACGGGCGAACACTGTTCCCCCCTACAAGTTTCATGATTTTTTGCGCGGTGCAACCTTGTGGTGGTTAATATAAAACACCAAAAGCATTGTCAGCCTGAACATAGTGAAGTATCTTTGCTTGATACTTGGTAAGGTTCTTCACTGTGTTCAGTAGGACAAGTATTCATTAAATGTTTTGTAGCAGTTTCTCAATTAAATTATTTAAACCCATTTTTAATTAAAAACCGACAAAATTCATATTTTTTTATGCACCAACCTACAGGATAATACATATGATATGTTAGATACTAATTTTTGTTGGGGAGGTAATACTTATGGATAAACACACACATGCTTATCAAGGAGTAACAAGTAATGACGATGGTCATGTCCACTGTTATAGTGGCTGCACTAGTGAAGCAGCTAATAAGCCATGCCATAAGCACTATATAAAGGGTAAAACCACCTGCAGCGATGGTCATGTACATCATTATTGTATAGAAACAGGATATGATATTCCTGTTCCAGGTGGAGGCCACACACATGCTATAATGGGGAAAGTTGATTGTAAAGACTGTCACATTCACCATATTAAGGGCAATGTAGCACCTTCAAGGGTATGCTATGATGAATATTTTAAGAAACTTGCATGTAAACAAAAGAAACAGCAGGAAAAAGCAGCAGAGGAAGCAATGGAAGCACAGAAAAAATTGCAAAAGCAAATATGTAAAGAAGCACAAGAGGCTGAAAAAGCTTATAAGCATGCATTACTAGAGCAGGAAGTTGCTGCAGAGAGAATGTATAAGGAAGAAATGTGTCCTCCAGTTTTACCTGAAGCACTATTGTTTATGCCATATATGCAGCACGAAGATCATGAACACCATGAACACCATAAGCACCACTGCAAAAAAGATAAATGTAAAATAAAAAAATGTAAATGTCATTAATCTTTATTATCCCCGGGGTAAATACAAAGCAAGCAATGAGCAGCAGTGCTTGTTGCTTGTTTTATTTATTTTTTAAAAACCCATTTACATACTTTTACTTTTATGCTAATATAATTAGAAATAAGTGAGTGTACCTAGGTTTTTCTGAGCGGTACAGGGTTTTTCCTACACGTGGATTTTAGCTCCGCGGAGTCACTAAACTGTGATTCCCCGGGGTTTTTTATTTTTTAAGGAAGTGATTTTATGGATTATATAAAAAACATCAAGATCTATTACTGGTATTCTACCTTCTGTGATTTACTGATTTTAGGTCCAATTATGGTACTATTCCTATCAGTAACAAAGGGTCTTTCATTTACAGAAATAATGCTCCTTCAATCTATTTCAGCAGTTGCTGTTGTTATTTTCGAGGTTCCAACTGGTGCAGTTGCAGATATGCTTGGGCGAAGAGAAAGTATACTATTATATTCACTATTATGTGGATTAAGTCTTTTTATTTATATATGGGGGCACAGCTTTATAGTTTTTGCCCTTGCTGAGATTACCTTCAGCCTTGGTGCATCCTTTAAATCTGGTGCAGATAGCGCTATTATTTATGATTCACTTAAGCTTATGAAAAGAGAGAATGAATATCAAAAAATAGAAGGCAAAGCACGTTCACTGGGGCTTTATACAATGGCTGTAGGAAGCATTATATCTGGTTTTGCATATGAACTTCACCCCTATCTCCCTTTTATAATATCTGGAGTATTTATGCTAGTTACAGGAGTTATAACACTAATGTTTAAAGAGCCACCTTTTAAACATAAGTCCCACGAAGTAAGCATGAAAGGATATTTAAATCAAATATCAGAAAGCGGAAAGTTTATATTAACACATGAAAAGCTAAAAGCAATTGTAATCTTCACAATGGTGTTTATGATTTTTTATAGAGCAGGCTTTTGGTATTTCCAGCCATATATGGAGGCAGTAAATATTCCAGTAAGATATTTTGGAGTTATTTTCTTTTTATTTAACCTAGCTGCTGCATTTTTTTCAAAGCGCAGCTATTATATAATGGAGAAAACAAAACCAAGAACACTTACATTTATGGCGGGTTTAATGATAATATCTTTTTTTATACTTGGAACAGTAAAACTTGAAATAGGCTTTCTGGCTATTTTACTACAACAAGCAGCAAGGGGATTATACAGACCTATTACATCAAAGTATTTAAATAAACATATTCCATCAGACAAAAGGGCAACAGTACTATCCTTCCATGGTCTGCTTACCAATCTTGCAATAGCTGTTACTTTTCCATTAATGGGTATTCTTAAGGATAAAACAGATATTTTTTCAACTCATATTATATTGGGATTTATAATGATAATAATGCTGATTCCAATAACCTATTATATGAATTCACGCATAGGAATTGGTAAAGAAAAGGACTCTGTTGAGTCCATATAAAAATTTATTTTAACTAAAAGGCCAGTGGTTTAAAATATCCCACTGACCTTTTAAATCATTATACTGCTACATTAGGTCTCCTATTATATCCCTTCTCATCATAGGGTTGAATCCTCTCCAGCCATTTTTCTTCAAGCTTCTGCAGTTCATGTTTAACATCCTGAAATTCTCCCTTTTTAATTTTTAGCTCCTCAAGTGTTTCAAATGAAAAGCTATCTTCTCCATACTGTTTCCAGTCCCTTAGCAGCCCAGGTATTCTTTGAAGCCCTGTATTAAGCTCAAATTTCAATCTGTTAAACATGGAATTTATATCTACACAGCTTCCTATAAGAACCTTACCATTAACATTGTTTCTAACTTGATAAACCCCAGTAGGTTTTTCCTTTTGTTTATATTTCTCTTGAAGCTCTGCTTTTCTTTTTTTATCTTCCTGTTGATTCATGTCTCCAACTCCTTAAATTTTAATCCAATACTGACTTCCATCTCTATGTCTGTCCATAAAACCATATTCAATTAAATATCTTCTTATGGTAACATAATCAGAATAAATCTCCTCAAGTATTGTGTTTACTTCCTTTTCAGTATATTTCATATTTGCATCAAATCTATTTATAATATGTTTTAAAATAATAAGCTTTTTCTTCTCCTTTTTAGGAAATCCTAGAAGCTTTCCTTCAAGTCCCTCAGGAAAATACTGATTAAGTACCTTATTATTTTCTTCCTCAGTAATAGCATATCTTTCATCAATCATGGTTGCAGTTTTATGAATTGTCATAAAATCCTCCTTACTATCCATCTTTTTCTCCTCTAAAAGCTCCATTAGAGCAATAAATAATTTAGCTTGTTTTTCCTTCTGTCTAAGTGTAAACCTGTGATTTCTTATTGTTGAGGTACTGCCTCCAACCTTAGCTGCAATCTCATTGTCGCCTAAGCCCTTATAAAAATAATCCAGCATATTCCTTTGAACATCGGATAAACCAGTTATTTTTTTGTCCATATTTAACATATATTCAAAGGTAGATGAGTGTTCCTCCCTTATGTGCTCCCTAATTGCTCTTTCTGCCTCAAACAGAATTTCACCCTTAGGATATACAACTCCCTTAATAAAAGTTTTACCACATACTAGACAGATAAATTGTTCGGACAAAAAATCATAAATATACCCTTTTTTTATATCATCAATGGATGCACTCCAAAATAATTCTGATGTATCTAACATCTAAAACATCTCCCTTGTTTGTTTGCTCTTACATAGATATTATATTATTTTATCTATATTATGTCAATGATATTATATTATATTGTATATTATTTTTATCAGAACAGCCTTCTATAAAAATACTAGATTTTCACAATATGCAAAATTTTTTAAATAATTTTATGATTATATGGAGGAATTTGGTAATTAGTATAGAATATATAATATTATTAAACTTTCTATTAAAGTTGAGAATTATATTTTTTATAATAATTCGCATATTATCAGCATATCAATATTAAAATTTATTATGTAACATTTATATGGAGTATATGTTTGGGTAAAATAATTAAATTTTACAAAAGTAATGAGGTGGATAAAATGGATGAGGATAAAAAGCTAGACAATCTTATTAAGCTAACAAAGTTGGTTTTATATTTTTCCAATAACAGCTCCGAAAAGCTTTATAAGACAAAACTGCAAAAACTTTTGTTTTATACCCAATTCTTATATTATAAGTTAAATGGAGAAAAGTTATTAGCCGATGACTTTATAAATGATTATTTTGGTCCAACTATTGAAGGTTTGGACGAATATCTGAACACATTGGAATCAGCAGGACTTATAAAACAAAGCGAAACAAATTATGGAATTTCTATTATTCCTAAAATTGTACTTAGTAAAGATGATTATAGTACTGAAGAAAAGGAAGTTTTAAAAAGGGTGCTCAAAAAGTTTGATAAGTTTACTGCCACAGAAATGTCGTCCTACTCCTATGACGAGAAACTCTGGGATCAGGGAAGTGTCCATGGTAAAATCGAAATAGAAAGTACTATAGAATTACATGATTTATAATATAAGCTTCTTCATCTGGCTATTATTCGGATTCCTTGGCACCCTTTATTTATATCACATTGGCATCAAAAAGGACTGGCAGGACTATAGGATTAAAAAGGGGTTGGTTAAACACAATGTAAATAGTCCCCCTAGTTATAATCAAAAATGTATTTTTTGTAAAGAAATATACAAAAAGTCCTGTATTGTTTTTATGCTTTTATCTGTTTTTATTGCTGCATGTATAATTGGAATATTTTATATCGCTGCTCCAAGTAAAATCTTTTTAAACATTGAGAGTATTGTTATTACAATGTTAGGTCTGTGGTTCATATTTTCATTGTTTACTGGTTCACCTATAACCAAGGATGAATTATCTGAGGATAAGCAAAGTAAGTTTTATATAAAGGTACTGAACTTAACCTCTATTCTAAAGGGTTTTATAATAGATAAGTATGTGAACTATGAATATGAATTTATAATGAATACTATGAAAAGTAAGATAACCTCTTGGTATGAGCAAAGAAATACAAACACAAATCATCTTGGTGCGCTTATAATAAGAATTCACAGTAGCTTTTTTAATAAAATCCTTCCAGATAATTGCAATGAAGGTATTAAAGAACTTCTTAGTGAAACCTCCTTGAATATTCTAAATCTATATGCAAAGGATGATGCAATATTATATGACGAATTAATAAGATTATTTGAATTTGACATGATAAAATATGGGGCTAAAATTATTGATCTTGCTGAGTTTATTAATAATGAAGAAATCCTTGGTAAAAGCATAACCTCACACCAGATAAATCAATACCTGGAGGACAATATATCTAAAAAAACCTCTAGGGGGCTTAAAAAGAAAACCTTATCTGATGTAGGTGAGCAGCTAAAGAAGGCACTTGCAGATAAAAAAGATTCTCAGAATAAAAACCTAGGAGCTTAAAATTGGCTCCTAGGTTTTCATTAGTAAATTATAGTACTAAAAAAATATTTTAAAATTCTTGCAGGGTTTTATAATTATATTACGTCTATATTGGTGATGGGAAAGGAGGGGAGCTATGGATAATGAGGATTTACTAATCAAAAGTACTATTTCAGGAAATACAGATTCATTTAGAACTCTTGTAGAAAAATATCAAGGATTTGTATTTACAATATGTTTAAACATAATTAAGGATCCCCATGAAGCTGAAAATGCTGCCCAGGAAACCTTTCTTAGAGTCTACCGTTCCCTTCACCAGTATGGATTTAAAGGTTTTAAACCCTGGATCGGCAAAATCGCAACTAATATATCTATTGACTTAAAGCGAAAGAAAAAAACTTCTAACATTGTAGAGGTCAGTTTTATAGACGAGGTGGAAAACACAGAGAGCTTGAGCCACATTTCCATACAAGATGAGATCATAAATGGAGAGGATAGGAAAAAAATTCTCACTCTTTGTGGTGAACTACCTAACATATACAAAATTGTTATAAGTAAGTACTACATAGAGGAAATGAGCTACAAAAAAATCGCTAAGGATGAGGGTATAAGCATAAAAACAGTAGAATCAAGGCTATATAGAGCAAAAAAAATGCTTAGAGAAAAGTGGGAGGTGGATAGCAATGAAACATTATAGCAGTATTGAATGGCTAAACTTATTATCAGGTGTAGTAAATGAAGAAGTCGAGTGTGAATTGCATGAACACCTTTTAGAATGTGAAGAATGTCTGAATATCTATGTGTCATTAATAGAAAATGCTGAGGAAACCCATTTAAACAGTCCTTTGTCATTAGATTTTACTGATAGGGTTATGAACACTATACATGAAGAAAACAGAAAACTTCAGGCCATTAAAAAAAGAAAAACCTTTAACAATCTTATTATTTGCTATGTTTCTGCTGCATGTATTACACTTTTCTTTATGTCCAGTGGAATATTTGATTTTCTTTCTAAGAAAATACCAGAATCCTCAACAAAATTTTCTACCACACACCTAGGGAGTTCTAACCTACTGAGTAACGGCTGGACTGATAGACTGGTAGATAAAACATCAAGCTTTGTAAATGGCTTTACCAAAAACAAATAGGAGGTAATTTTATGAGAAAAAAAAGTAAGTTTTTAACCTTTATATTGTCCTTCATTCCTGGACTAGGTCAAGTTTATCTGGGTTTTGCAACAAGGGGTGCAATGTTTTTTGCATCTATCTTTGTAGTAATATCAGTTGGAATTGTATTAAGCTCATCATATCGTGACGCAGAATTCATTTTTTTTCTTCTACCTGTTATATGGTTTGCTGCCATGGTTGACAGTATGATTCTTGCTGATAAAATAAACATGTATGCAAATAATCCAGGAATAAGAGAAGGGGATCCAAGACTTCTTCCAAACTATGAGGAAATTGAAAAACAAAACAAAAAAATTATTGCAATGTTTCTTTCTGTAATCCCAGGAGTTGGACATCTTTATCTTGGAATGCAAAGACAAGGAATTGAGCTTATGGCCTCCTTCCTCCTACTGTTTTACCTTACAGATTGGGTAAGATTTAGTGGTTTTATGATACTAGCACCTATTATTTGGTTTTACAGTCTGTTTGATGTAATGCACAAGGTTTCAGGGGAGAGGGAACTGAAGGATGAGGACCTACTTTCAAAAAGCTGGTTTGGTGGTAATTCATTAATAAAGAACAAGGGAAAGGCCATAGGCTTTGTACTCATATTTATTGGTGCATTTGTTTTAATTAACAGAATGATTATACCAACACTTCAAACCTATTTTAACTTTAACCTAAGCTATAATTTTCAAACAGTAGTTGTTGCATTGTTGTTTATTTTAGGTGGAATAAAGCTTATTACTAGCAATAAAAAGGATATTATTGAGTCACAGGAGGAAATCGCATGAGGTCATGGAGAGTTGGAACCCTAACCATGGGGTTAGTTTTAATAGGCTTTGGTGTCCTGCTTCTAATTGGTCAAATACAAGGAATTTCAACAATTGATTTAATATATAAGTGGTGGCCGATTGTACTTATAATGCTTGGAATTGAAACATTGGTATTTGTCTATTCTACAAAGGATGGAGAAACAAGAGTTAGATTTGATGGATTTAGTATTTTCTTAATAATTGTCTTAATTCTTTTTACTCTTGGAGGATATGGAATAAAGTTTATTTTTAATAATACTAATTTTTCTTTTAATGGTCACAATACTCTTTCAAATTACAATTATCAAACTCGGCAAACTAAACAAATAAACGTTACTACTGATGGAGTAAAATAATGATGTGGCATTTGCAAAAATATTAGTTAATAATATAATTGAAGTTACAGGTTCTAATGGAAATATTGCTGTAAAGAACACTAAGGGTAATGTTGATGTGAATACCTTCAATGAAAATATCGATATAAATGGAAAATAGTTTAAACAGGGTACCAAAACTTTGGTACCCTGTTTTTTAGAAGCATGTATGCTCTGTTCTTGATATTATCTCATCTTGAAGCGCCCTGCTTAAATCACAGAAATAGTCACTATAACCTGCAACCCTTACTATTAGGTCTCTATATTCATCAGGATTCCTCTGAGCAAGCCTTAAAGTTTCTGCATTTACAACATTAAACTGTATATGATGACCATCCAGTTTAAAATAAGCTCTTACAAGATGGGCAAGATTATCTATTCCTTCTTGTCCCTCAAGTAGCTTTGGAGTAAACTTCTGATTTAGAAGGGTTCCTCCTGTTCTTAAATGGTCCATTTTAGAAGCTGATTTTATTACAGCTGTTGGCCCAAGCCTATCTGCTCCCTGTACTGGTGATATTCCCTCAGAAAGTGGAGTTCCTGCGAGTCTTCCATCAGGAGTTGCACCAATAGTTGAACCAAAGTAAACATGGCAGGTAGTAGGAAGCATATCAATTCTGTAGGTTCCACCCTTCATGCTCCGTCTTCCATTTACCTCATTATAATATGCATTAAATATCTCCTTCATTATATCATCTGCATAGTCCTCATCATTTCCATATTTAGGAGTATTATTTAGCAAAAGCTGCCTCAAGTCTTCATGTCCTTCAAAATTCATATTTAACTTTTCTATCAAAAGCTTAAGTGTTAACCGTCCCTTATCAAATACATGCTGTTTTATACCAGAGAAGCTGTCAGTTATTGTTCCTATCCCTACGCCTTGAATATACATGGTATTATATTTTGCACCACCTGCATTATAATCTTTGCCATTTGAAATACAGTCATCGGTTATTATAGATAGGAAAGGTGCAGGCATATAACTCATATATAGTTTTTCAATAAGATTATTTCCTCTTACCTTTATATCTATAAAGTGATGCATCTGCTTTTTATAAGCTTCAAAGAGTTCCTCATAGGAATTGATACCCTGAATATTTCCTGTTTCAATACCAATTTTCTTTCCAGTTCTAGGATCAATCCCATTATTAAGAGTAATCTCCAACACTTTTACAAGGTTAAAATATCCAGTTAAAATATATGCTTCTTTTCCAAACGCACCTGTCTCCACGCATCCACTGGTTCCACCACACCTTGCGTCTTCTATATCCTTGCCTTGTCTTAACATTTCTTCAACCACTGCATCTGCATTGAATATGGAGGGTTGTCCCCATCCACTTCTAATTATTTCACATGCCCTCTTTAAAAATCTATCCGGATTCTTCTTGCTTAATTGTATATTAGAGCTTGGCTGCAGCAGTCTCATCTCATCAATAACATCTAATATAATATAGGTTACATCATTAACACCATCAGAACCATCTTTCTTTAAACCACCAGTATTTATATTAGCAAAATCCGTATAGGTTGCACTTTCAGCAAGGGTTATGCCTACCTTTGGAGGTGCAGGCTGATTGTTAAACTTAACCCAGAAGCACTCTAGCAATTCCTTTGCGCCCTCCCTTGTAAGGGTGCCCTGTTCCAACTCTTTTTGGTAAAATGGGTACAGATGCTGGTCAAGTCTTCCTGGATTGAAAGAATCCCATGTGTTTAGTTCTGTTATTACTCCTAAGTGTACAAACCAATACATCTGAAGAGCTTCATGGAAATTCTCTGGAGCATGTGCAGGTACATGGCTGCAAACCTTTGCAATTTTCTCAAGCTCCATCCTTCTTTCAGGGTTCTTCTCAGCCCTTGCCAGCTCCAATGCTTTTTCCCCATGACGTTTTGCAAATCGGATTATTGCATCACAGCAGATAATCATACCCTTTAGCTCTTCCTGCTTATCAAAAGCATCAGGATCATTTAAAAAATCAAGTTTTTCTATACTTCTATTAATTTCCTCTTTAAAATCTAAAAACCCTTTCTCGTATATTTTACCATCTGCAACTGTGTGGCCTGGAGCCCTTTGTTCCATAAATTCAGTAAATATCCCTGCCTCATAGCAATTCTTCCACTCCTCCGCCATTTCATTGAATATCCTGCTTCTTAATGATCTTTTTTCCCAATATGGGATTATTTCATTTTTCTGTATCTCAATCATATCTCTACTAACCTTGAAAAAGGTTTTCTCTCTACTATTTATAACCTCAAAGTCCTCAACACTGTGACAGCATAGCTCCGGATATGTTGGGGTAGCCATTGGAGTAGGTCCTCTTTCTCCTACAATCAATTCTCCATCATTTATACATACTTCCTTACTTTCCATCAACTCTTTAAAGCTCATGGCTCTGAGAACTGGAATAGATAAAGTACCTTCGTATTTTTTATATACTTTAGTAACTAGGCTTGCCCTCTCAATTGATAAGGTAGGAATAGCAGCTAGACTTTTCTCTCTTAATAACGCTACTCTTTCTCTCATAAATCAACCCCCTATTTTAACATTTAACCCATACCCATTTAGTGTATTTTTAATTTCTAGCATTTCACACATTTCAGGTTCAATTGTGTTATCAAGTTTATATTCTTTAAAAAGTCTCCCATATTTATCCTTTGCCATATTGTGATATGGAAGTATGTTAACCTGATGAACATTATATTTTGATAGAAATTCTCCAGTACCTCTTATATTTTTCTCACCATTATTTATGCCTGGAATTATAGGTATTCTTGCATTTATTTTTTTACCTAATGCAGATAACCTTTTCAAATTATCAAGTACTATTCGATTTGAAATTCCTGTATATTTTACATGTTCCTCATCATCCATAAGTTTTATATCATATAGAAAAAGGTCAATATAGGGAGTCAGCTTTTCTATAACTTCCCATGAAGCAAATCCAGATGTATCAAGTGTGGTGTGGATACCCTCCTCCTTGCACCTTACAAGAAGTTCATATAAAAACTCCCACTGTAGCAAAGGTTCTCCTCCAGAAATGGTTACCCCTCCACCAGCCTCATCGTAAAAAATCAAATCCTTTTTAATTTCTTTAATAACATACTCCACCGTAACTCTTTTCCCTGCAACTTCTCTTGCCCCTATGGTACAAACTTCTATACACTTACCACACATAATACATTTTTCATGAGCAAATTCTATTATTCCATTGTTTATTCCAATAGCACTATTATTGCATACTTTAGTACATGTTCCGCAACCTATACATCTATTTTTAATAAATACTATTTCTTCTTCCAATAGCTGGCTTTCGGGATTATGACACCACCAGCACTTTAAAGGGCAACCCTTTAAAAACACAGTGGTTCTTATCCCCGGACCATCATGAATAGAATACCTCTGTATATTAAATATAATCCCCTGCTTCAATTTTATATCTCCCTTGTTTCTCTCTTCAACCATTCTCTTTCCTCTTCATTTAGATGACATGCAATCAGCTCATATGTTTTTCTATGATAATTATTCAACCACTGTTTTTCCTTTTCATTTAGCATGTCCACTTCTATTCCCTCAATATCAATAGGGCAGTAGGATATGGTTTCAAATTTCATAAACTGACCAAACTCAGTTTTCTCATCCAACGCAACCAGTAGGGTGTTTTCAGTTCGAATTCCATACTTGCCTTCTCTGTAAATACCCGGTTCATTAGTTATAACCATTCCACATTCAAGCTTTATAGTATTAGGTGTCTGGCTAAAGTTCTGTGGTCCCTCATGAACATTAAGCATAAATCCAACTCCATGACCAGTTCCACATTTATAGTCAATTCCCATCTCCCACATTGGCTGTCTTGCCAGTATATCAAGATTAGAGCCTGTCGCCCCATATAAAAATTTTGCAGATGCTAATGCAATATGCCCTTTTAAAACAAGTGTAAAATCTCTTTTCTCTTCATCAGTCAGCTTTCCAAGTACAATTGTCCTTGTTATATCAGTCGTTCCATCAAGGTACTGGCCTCCCGAGTCAATCAGATACATGCCCTCAGATTTGAGTTCATATTGTGTCTCTGGTACAGCCTTATAGTGCATCATTGCAGCATGATCCTTATAGCCTGCGATTGTATCAAAGCTAATACCTGCAAAATGCTCCTGTTCCCCTCTATACTTCTCCAGCATATCAGCCCCAGATATTTCTGTAACATGGTCTGCTCCAATACTATTATCTAGCCAGTGAAGGAATTTAACCATTGCTACGCCATCCTTAACCTGGCAGTTCCTTAAATTTTTGATTTCATTTTCATTTTTTACTGACTTTAATTTGGTTGTAATATTATTGCCATTAATTCTTTGAGCTTCCTTTGCAATGGCATCATATAAATCTATGCTAACTTTGTTTGGATCAAAGAGAATTTTATCTCCTTTTTTAAGACCAGTTAATACCTTTTTTATACTATTGTAATCCCTAACTTGAACTCCATTCCTTTCTAGCTCTTTCTTAACCTCTAGATTAATCTTTATTTCATCAATGAAAAGTAATGCATTATCCATTGAAATTAATGCATACGCAATAAATACAGGATTGTTTACTATATCATTTCCTCTTAGATTAAAAAGCCAGGCAATGTCATCCAGGCTAGAGAGAAGATAATTGTTAACACCCATTTTATTCATTTCAAGCCTAACTTCATTTAGCTTTTCTAAAGCAGTTTTTCCAGCAAACCTAATATCATGAATATAAACTTGATCAACTGGGACTGAAGGTCTATCCTTCCAAATTTCATCTATGAAATCATACCTCTTATTAATTTTTATATTCTTTTTATCAAAGCTCTCCTTCATTTCTCTAACTTTAGCAGTTGATAAAAGCCTTCCATCAAAGCCAACACACTGTCCATCTGACAATTCA
>JARDZI010000356.1 GCA_029240935.1 Clostridiales bacterium | reverse complement strand
ATAAAAATACTGTGAAACGTCTTGGAAAATTATTAGGAGTTCGCGTCGCTATATCACTGCTATTTGCATTTATTCTGTATAGGTGGGCTCCTTTTTCATCAGAAATTAGACAGGCTCTCGTTGTTGCAGTGCTGGCACCTATATCAACTGTTTCTCCAGCTTTTACCGGAAAATTAGGTGGAGATATTGAATTATCAAGTACATTAAATTCTTTAAGCATTTTGGCAAGCATAGTTATGATTACAACTGCGTTAATTACTTTTGCATAAAATCCATGGGGCTCCCCGTGGATTCTTTTAATTTAATTTGAGTAATAAGCTTTTCATATAGTGTTTATTTTACATAAAACCTCGCTTAGGGATATAATCTTAAGTAAGGTTATATTCTTAGGCGAGGTGTTTTATCATACAGAAGATTTTTATTTACCAATTTATATGCAATAATATTATGTAAGATTTAAGATGTAATACCATGATGTTGAGCATACTTGTAACTCTAACGCAATAGAAGGTAATACTCTTACAGTAACTGAAACTAAAGTTATTCTGGAAGATGGACTGACAATTTAATGAAGTCTTCAAAGAATATTGAAGATAGATAACCGTTATCAAAAGCGTGAGGCAGGGAGTATTCACTGCCTCTTTAACAATTATAATATATAGTAAAAAAGTGCCCCTATCCCCCCGGAACCGAGAATCACAAGGATTGGATTAACTTTAAACTTTATAAGAGCTAGTATGCTTATTATAAAGATTACAGCTGCCTCAAAGTTTATGATGCTAAGAGGATTGGCTGTTAAGGCAGTTCCAAAGGAACCAGCTGGTACAGCATCTTCATAGAAAAAGGCAGTTTTAGCAACTACAATAGCTGCAGAGAGAATCAATCCTGCAACTACAGGCCTAATACCGTAAAATATCATGGTATTTAGAGGGTGCTTTTGAAACTTAAAGAAAATATTTGAGATTATCAAGATAAGCAGCAGTGAAGGCAGCGCAACTCCAAAGGTTGCTGTAATTCCTCCCCAAAAACCAGCGGCTTTATAACCAACAAAGGTCGCAGAATTAACTGCAATTGGTCCAGGAGTCATTTCAGCTATGGCGATTACATCAATAAATTCAGAGGAGCTTAGCCAATTGTTTGCTTCTAGTTCGCTTTGTATTAAAGGAATCATGGCATAGCCTCCACCAAAACTAAATAACCCTATTTTAAAGAAGGAAATAAATAATTTTAAAAATATCATTTCTTATCACCATCCCCATTAACAATTTTTTCTGAAACCTTAGGAAAAAAATTATATATTATTATGCCTGTCAATGCGCCACCAACTACTGCGATTATGGCATGTACATCAAAAACTGTTACTAGTGCAAGAGTTGTGAGCATAATAATTACACCAATCTTGTCTTTAACAGAGGACTTTCCGATTTTTAGTCCGGCTACTAGTATTAGCGACACTATAGCAGGTCGTATTCCCGAAAAAACAGCTTCAAATACAGGATTGTTATTAAATATGGAAAAGAACATAGCGATTAGAGTTATGATTATTACAGAAGGCAGTACAACCCCTGCAGTAGCTGCAATTGCGCCTAATCTACCTATAATCTTATATCCGATAAATGTGGAGGTGTTAATTGCTATTGCTCCAGGCAGCGACTGTGAAACAGCAAATACATCTATAACTTCTTCTTCAGTCACCCATTTTTTATTGGTAACTATTTCTCTTTCAATTAGAGGAATCATTGCAAAACCGCCTCCGAAAGTAAAGCATCCGATTTTAAAGAAACATAAAAATAGTTCAATTAATATTTTTGTTTTATCCTTTTTAAACATATACATCCCCCTGAAATATTATTTGCTCAATAATTCTTCAATTACCATAGCCGCTGAACCTAAGGCCATAGAATTTGTCTGAAACTTGCCTCCTCTACTGAAAATAATTTTACTTCTATCTTTAAGATAAAATCTTTTTGAAGCTGCTTTTGCGGCAACATTGTAAAATAATGAAGAGTAGTTTATTAATGGACCACTTAAAATAACAAGCTCAGGATTTAAAAGATTTATATAATTAGCAAGAGCTAAACCAAAAACTGATGCTGAATTAGTTATTACTTCTTTAGCTAGCTCATCTCCATTATCAGCCATCTCGCAAATATCGATGTACGTAATTTCATCTATGGATTTAGTAGAATTAAGATTTCTTCCCATTTTTACTTTTGATACAAAATTATTTTTTATAACATCAATAGAGCAGTAGCATTCTACACATCCGTAATTTCCGCAGCTGCATTTATCTCCGTCCATATCAATTACCATATGACCAAAAGAATCCTCAGAATCAGCAGCAGTTCTAATTAAGGTTCCAGAAGATAATACCCCTGTTCGTATGCCAATCCCTAAGTTAAAATAAGCAACGCTTTGAAACGCTTTCCCAGCGCCGAATAAATGCTCAGCTAATACTGCAGAGTTAGCGCCGTTGTCAATGAAAACAGGAAGATCTAATTTTTGCTGGATTTCAGCCTTGATAGGAAAGTTAATCCATTCTTCTGAAGGGAAATTTCTTGGATTTAATATTAGTCCCTTTTCTCTATCTAGTGGACCAACAGTACCTATTCCAACACCTATTACGTTTGGTTTAGGTATAGATAAATGAGTAAGCACTTCAATAATAGTATCAGATATTAGTCCTGCACTTTCTTTAGGTGCAGAAATAGGAAGCACTTTTTCTGCAAATATACTGCTTAAATTAAGGTTTGTTACAATCAAACGTATGTAGGTTCTCGATATATCTATTCCAATAATATAGAATTTTTCAGGATTTATATCGTATAAGGTTGGCTTCCTGCCGCCGGTAGATTCTCCAATTGCAGACTCAATAATTAGTTCTTCATCTATTAAAGGCTTTATGGAGCGTTGTAGTGTACTTAAAGTCATATTGGCAATAAGAAAGAGTTCATTTTTTGCAATAGGACCTCTTTTTTGTATCAAGCTTAATAAAAGTTTGCTGTGAATACTAAAATTATTAAAGTTACACATATATTCCTCCGTATATTATATTGTGGTATATATTTATATAATACCACTTTTGTTCAAAATGGCAATAAGTTATAAAAGAAAATTGGGGACGGTTAACAAAAATATCTTGTTTATAGCACCTCGCTTTTGGATATAATCTGAGATAAATTATATTCTCAAGTGAGGTGTTTTCTTATGCCAAGGATTGCAAGGGTAAAGCTTGACGGGGCAATTTATCATGTAATGTCAAGAAGTATTAGCGAAGTTGATCTCTTTAAAACTGATGAAGACAAGAAAAAATATATGACACTTATAAATGAATACCAAAAGTTATACAACTTTAAGGTTTATGCATACTGTTTGATGAGCAATCATGTCCACTTAATAGTTGATTCAAACGGTGCTGACGTTTCAAAGATAATGCATTGTATAAATTTTAAATATGCTAGGTATTTCAATACTCTTCATAAAAGACATGGTCATTTATTTCAGGATAGATTCAAGAGCAAAATTGTGCAAGATAACAGATATTTGATAGCTCTATCGGCTTATATACATAACAATCCATTGGATATTAGGGGGTATGAGGATTGTCCAGAGAAATATTATTATTCCAGCTTGGCTGT
>JARDZI010000355.1 GCA_029240935.1 Clostridiales bacterium | reverse complement strand
TATGAGATAAGCGGAAGAGATCATATGGTAATAAGGGATATGATGGAGTTGCTTCGTAAAAAGGGAAACTATGAAATCACAGCTTCTATGAGGAAAAATCTAAGTGATTTCTATGGAGGATATGCTAGTGATGATGAAACCCTTAAGGGAATTAGCAAGGTATTCAAAGATACAGGTTATCTTATGGATACCCATACCGGAGTTGCATATTCTGTGTATAGTAACTACAGACATGAAACAGGAGATGACACCAAGACAATTATCCTATCCACAGCAAGTCCATTTAAATTTGGAAGAAGTGTATGCAACGCTTTAGGCATTGGGACTAATGGACTTGATGATTTCAGGGTAATAGATAAGCTATCAAGGACTGCTAGGATTAATGCTCCAATGGCTATAAAGGTTCTTGAAGACAAAAGGATAATCCATAACAATCAATGTAATAAAAATGAAATGAAAAAAATAGTTAAAAAATTTTTAGGGGTGTAGGTGATAAAAATGATAGAGATTAAAGTTTCTGCAACAAGTGCAAATATGGGTCCAGGCTTTGATTGCCTTGGAATAGCATTGAATATGTTTAATAGGTTTTATATCGAAGAAATAGAGAGTGGATTAGAGATAATTGGTTGTGAGGATGCTGATAAAAGCGAAGACAATCTTGTTTATTCATCAATGAAAAGGTGCTTTGACAAAATAGGATACAATGTTGGACAAAGGGGTTTTAGGATTAGAATTGAGAGCGAAATACCCAAATCAAGGGGACTTGGAAGCAGTGCTGCATGTATACTTGGAGGAGTACTTGGAGCAAATGAAATTGCAGGGAGTAATTTAAGTAAAAGGGAAATTCTAGAGTTGGCAACAGAAATAGAGGGACACCCTGACAATGTGTCTCCTGCACTATTTGGTGGGATGCAGGTTTCTATTAAGGAGGGCAGCAGTGTTTATAACGAAAGAATTAATCTTCATGAGGGAATTAAGTTCTGTGCTATAATACCTAATTTTACTCTTTCAACAAGGGCATCTAGAGAGGTACTTCCACAAAATATATCCCACAAGGATGCAGCTTTTAATGTGGGAAGAGCCTCACTTCTAATAGCAGCACTTTCAAATGGAAACCTTGGTTTACTAAGGGCAGCATGTATGGATAAACTCCATGAGAATTATAGAGTAGGCCTCATTAGAAACTGTAATGAAATTGTTAGCGCCTGCAGCTACTTAAATCCCTATGGTGTGTTTTTAAGTGGAGCTGGACCAACTATTATGAATATTATACAAGAAGAGAATAATGAGTTTAGCAAGGATATAGAGGATTTCCTATCCAGGATGAAGGACAAGTGGATTGTAAAGGAATTGAAGCCCTATAATGAGGGAGCAGTAGTTAGAAATATCAAGGAGGAACGCTGATATGGGGATAATCATACAGAAGTTTGGAGGGACATCTGTTTCAACCTCTGAAAAAAGAAGCATGGTAGTAGACAAGGTTGTGGATGCTATAAGCAGAGGATATAGCCCTGTTGTTGTAGTATCTGCAATTGGTAGAAAGGGAGACCCATATGCTACAGATACCCTCCTATCCTTAATAGAAGGCATTCATAATGATGCTAATAAGAGAGAAAAGGATCTTCTTATGTGTTGTGGAGAAATAATTTCTGCTGTTATCCTATCCGAAGCATTTTCTAGTAGAGGCTATATGGCTAGAGCCTTAACAGGAGGAAATGCAGGAATAATTACAAATAATAATTACGGTAATGCCAGTGTGATTAATGTTGAAGGTGAAAAAATATTAGAGCTGTTATCCCAGGGTATAATCCCCATAGTTACAGGCTTTCAAGGTATAACTAATGAAGGAGATTGTACTACCCTTGGAAGGGGAGGCAGCGATATTACTGGAGCTCTTTTAGGAAAGGAATTAGGGGCAGAATTTATAGAAATATTCACAGATGTAGATGGTGTTATGACTGCTGATCCCAAAATAGTACCTGAAGCAAGAGTAATAGATGAAATTAGCTATGGTGAGGTTTTTGAGCTTGCAGATCAGGGAGCAAAGGTAGTTCACCCAAGGGCTGTTGAATATGCAATGGAGGGAAATGTCCCCCTTTTGATAAGGAACACCTCTAACAATTGCCCAGGGACAACAATAACTTCATCAAAGAAACAGAGAGATAATATTGTAACTGGAATTACTAATTTGTCTGGAAGAACTCAGGTTACAATAAATTCCAATAGAGCATCTAGTAATAAGGTAGACAAGCATATTTTTGGACTTCTAGCAAAAAAACATATAAGTATAGATTTAATAAATGTATTTCCAAGCAAAAAGGTTTTTACAATTGATAGTGAGGATGATGAGAAAATGGAAGAGATTTTAAAGCAGTCTAATATAGATTATGAAATTATCAAGGATTGCAGCAAAATATCTGTTCTTGGAAATACTATGAGGGGTATACCTGGTATTATGGCAAAAATATTATCAATTATGGATCAGAACCATATAAATGTACTCCAAACTGCAGATTCACATACAACAATTTGGTGCCTGATAAAGGAAAATGACAAGGTAAAGGCTATGAAGGAACTACACAATGCATTCTTTAGTTAATTATGGAGGCATATTGAGAGGAGAATACTAGGATGAAGAAGGTTAAGATTGCACTACTAGGCCTTGGAAATGTGGGGCAAGGTGTATGGAAAATACTATCTCAAAATAAAAATGAAATACTAATGAATTGCGGATATGAGATAGAGATTAGCAGGATACTTGTAAGGGACATGAATAAACCTAGAGGGGTTAGGGTACCAAAGGAAATTTTAACAACAAATGTTGAGGACATATTAAATGATGAGGAGATTAAAATCATTGTTGAGCTAATGGGAGGAGCAGAGCCTGCCAGGGAATACATGCTAAGAGCCATGAAGTGTAAAAAGCATGTTGTAACTGCTAATAAGCTAGTCCTTGCAACCCAGGGAGAAGAATTGTTTAAAACTGCAGAAGGCGAGGGAATACTTTTCTATTATGAAGCCAGTGTTGGAGGAGGTATTCCAATAATTCGAGAAATAAATGAAAGTCTTACTGCAAACAAAATAGAAAAGCTTGTTGGAATTATCAATGGAACAACTAATTATATACTAACTAAAATGACTCAAGAGGGTATGGGCTTTGATGAGGCATTAAAGGAAGCCCAAGCCAAGGGATATGCTGAAGCAGATCCTACTTCTGATATTGAGGGCTATGATGCAGCCTATAAGCTGGCAATAATGGCATCCCTATCCTTTGGAACAAAGGTTGATTTAGAATCCATATACAGGGAAGGAATAGGTGGTATTGAAGCAATTGATATTGAATATGCAAACAAATTTGGATATGCAATAAAGCTTCTGGCAGTTGGAAAGGAAGTAGACAATAGGCTTGAACTAAGGGTACATCCTACAATGGTTCCTAAAAATCACCCAATAGCAAATGTAAATGATTCCTTTAATGCAATTTTTATAAAGGGTAATGCAGTTGGAGATTTAATGCTTTATGGAAGAGGTGCAGGAGATTTGCCAACAGGAAGTGCAGTTGTGGGAGATATAATTTCAATTTTAAGAAACAATGTTGATTTATCAACATTAACTGCAATGAAGAAAAATAAAACTCCAAAGAAG
>JARDZI010000354.1 GCA_029240935.1 Clostridiales bacterium | reverse complement strand
ATCAATCAAAGGTTGCGCTAGGTTGTTAGTACTCTACGGGCGAACACTGTTCGCCCCTACAGGTTTCATCATTTTTTTGGGGTGCAGCCCCGTGGTGGTTAATATAAAATATCCTCAATTATAGTCAATACCCTGTTTACCAGGAGCATCCCCTTTTGTGGCTTATATATTTCTACAACATATCCCTGGCCCATTACATCACTCTTGCCAACTGCTTTTATTATTAGTTCCTCACTGCCATCTCCATCAATGTCACAAACTCCCTCCAGGGTTCTTACCATGTATCCATATCTTCTGCCAGGTCTTAATCCAAAGTTATATTTCTTTTTTTCACTTCTATCAGTATCATAAGCCTCGAGGAGCTGTATGTTGCCAATTCCAAAGGTCATGCTATTTCTGTAAACATGGGATATTATAAAGCTGCCATCAAGCTTTGATGCATATGATACATTCTTTGCTTCTATATATTTTTTGTCCTTGAACAAAAATGTATTTTCCTTAAAATCATAGGAATAAACCATGGATTTTTCATGAGCTTTTCCAAAAACCACAATTCCCTGGGATATATAAAATGCCTGTGGAATTATATCTTCTCCTATTTTACCCTTATATATTCTATCCAGCTTATCTCCATTTAGCTTAAACACCTCAACACCTCCGCCTCTACCAAGAATAACAGCCTCATCTTGATTATCAGAATCTATGTCTCCACACATAAGAGTTAATACACTTCCAAGGCTAACCTTTCCTTGCCCATACAGGGTTCCCTTTTCATCTATTAGTACCAAATCATTTTTAGGACTCAACCCACACATTTCATTTTTGCCTCTAAAGTTTCCGCTGCATATGAATTGAATTGGCATATCTATTTTATAAAGGTAATCCCCTAATATTCTATTATCCTTAATAAGGAGCCTGTATACCTCAATGTAGGTTAGTTTATTGGATATTCTTATTAATGTAGGTTTTTTATTTATATCAATCATAGTTGTGTACTTTCTACCCAGGGTTTTCATATATAATTCCTCCTGGGACAAGCTTGAAAGATTATCACCATCGAAGTTTTGGTAGTATTCATCGGAATAATAGACCTTTTTTAGTCCGATGAATCCTATATCATTTAATATGAAAAATGAGCACCATCTTAGTATTGATAGAACAAGCAGTATATTTGAGATTATGATTATATACTTCTTCCTAGTTTCTTTAGTATCCATCTTTTCATTATATACAACATAGGTACCAGACATTATGTCATGAAGGGTTCTATTGTTTGGCTCTATCAGTCCTACTAAATATCCTATCCAGAAAAGTGCAGAAGCAAATCTATATATCTCTCTTTTTAGGCATATTTTAAAACCATAGTTTTTTAATTTCAGCTTTAAAATCATCATTCCAGGAGTAGCTCCAAAGTAGACTGTGGTAATGTACCTATATAAAAACAAAAACAAAAGGGCTGCTATATATCCTCCAACCCCATAATTGGACAGGGAATAAACAAGTATATAAAATGGTATATGATCAATAATAAATGCACCAACTCTTGATGCAATAAATAAATATTTCAAATTCATCACCATTTATATACTTCCCATTTGTGGGTATTTTATTTTGGTTAATAAAATTCACCCCTTTTGCCCATTATAATGGGTATAGCTAAATTGCAAGTACCCTCGGGCGAACACTGTTCGCCCCTACATGTCAGGGTTACACAATCACTGTCAGGTGCCTGGCACCTAGAATACTAAATAACATATGTACACTGCGGCTAGGCTTCCTACAATATGGGCAATCATTGCTGCAGGTAGACTGTGTCTTGTGTTTTTTATCTGGCAGGAGCCGAAATATACAGAGAGGGTGTAGAAAATAGTCTCTGTAGAGCCCATCATAACTGCTGCTATTTTCCCTTCCATTGAATCTATTCCATAGGTTTTCATAATATCAGTCATAACCCCTAGTGCACCGCTGCCAGAGAGGGGCTTTATTATTACCATTGGTATTACTCCCTCTGGTATATTGAGTATGTCACAGAGTGGCTTAATCCCATATATTATATAATCCATAGCTCCTGATTTTCTAAATATATCTATTGCAAATAGCATGGTTAGAAGATATGGTGCAATTTTATATACAGTAAGAAAACCCTCCTTCGCCCCTGCTACAAAGGTTTCATATACCTTAACCCCCCTTGAGGCAGCAATTATCAATATTAGACCTATTAAAATTGGCAGTATAAGTATGCTAAAATTCATTTATAAAACCTCTTCAAAAAAATACTGGAAATAAGTCCTGATGTTAGGGCTATAAGTGTGGTTACAATGGTTGGTCCTATTATTGCTGTTGGGTTGGATGATTTCAATCCTGCCATTATGGATATTACTGTGGTGGGAAGAAGCTGTATACAGGCTGCATTTATTATAAGGAAGGTTACCATATAGTCAGAGGCTCTATCCTTGTTTTCATTTATTATTTGAAGCTCCTCCATTGCCTTTATCCCAAAGGGAGTTGCTGCATTGGAAAGTCCCATGGCGTTGGTTGATATATTCATTATTATGTTACCAAGGGCTCTTTTATTTTTTCTCTCAAGTCCTGGGAAAAACACCTTCATTGGAAGGGCTAATAGCTTTGCGATAAAATCAACTATTCCAGCCTTCTCACATATTTTCATTATTCCAGACCATACTGCCATTATTCCTGTAAGCGCAATTAAAAGCTCGATGGACCCCTGTGCAGAATCACCCATAACCCCAATCATTTCTCCTGAATTTCCCTTAAGCAGGAATACAAATATTCCTGCAATAATCATAAAAAGCCATATTCCATTTATCATCATACCACCTCATAATATGTTTATGCCCTGTGTGATATGGAATATGACATCAGTGTAGGGGCGAACAGTGTTCACCCCTGGTCATACCAACGGTTTGGGGTTACATCTGTATCATTAAGCGCAATTGCGGGCGAACACTGTTCGCCCCTACATCCAAAAACCCCCGAGAAACCCAAGGTTAAATCCAATGTTACAAGATTTTACATATTTTTAATGCATTTTTTTTAATGTAATGTTACAATAGGATTATAAATAAAACTAAATAGGAAATGTCATCCTAGGATGGTCTACATTTATTGCGGAGGTGTTATGGATGCTTTTGAAACCTGATGAAGTTACCAACCTTAAAAAAGGTCGGGATGTCTTAGTCGAAATTAACGAAAAAGATGTCAGGGTGCTAAAAAGAAATTTCTGCGGTGTGTATGAATTTTTCTGTAAGGAGGACCAAAGATCTGTAGAGTACTTTGAAGATTTAAACCTGTTTAAAAATAGGTATGGGAGTATACACAAGAGGTTCCCTCTTTATAATCTCTCAAGACAGAGATTAGATGTATTCCCAGTTACTGAAGGGATGGATGTAAGGCATATTTTAAAATGGTTTGGAGAGTATGGAAAGATAATATATCTAAAATCCAAAAAATATGAGGAGCTGGAGATTGAATATTACAGCTGGATTTCCGATTCTGAAAACACACGTTCAAATTTTCAAATTTTAAAAGCCATGGGTAACTTTACCCTGAGTATATCACCTAAAAACAATATTAGGAAAATTAAAATTGCAGTATAGATAGTGCCAGGCACGTGACAAGTGACAAGTTA
>JARDZI010000353.1 GCA_029240935.1 Clostridiales bacterium | reverse complement strand
GAAGGAATAATAAAATAGCCATTTTAAAGTCAATGATTAATCCATTGGCTTTTTTATTATCTTGTTCTTAACATAAACAGGGGTACCGACTATTTCGGTATCCCAATAAGCTATCTTACTGTCAGAGCAGTAACATTTCTCTCGGTAATCTGAGCTGAATGCTTGCCTATTAAATCGCCGCCAGCTGATTCAAATATGTTTTCTGCAACTATGGTGTCCATTGTTGCGGAAACTTCTAACTCAGTGAGATCATCTCTCACAGCTGGAAGTGTTACAGTTGCTCTTGAGCCTTGCTGATTTGTGAAGGTCATTACTAAACTTCTATCTGCCATTTTCTTTCCTCCTCTCTTTCGTAATTATGTCCTTTAAAGCTAGTCAGGACTTTAGATTAAAGGTTAACAATAAGGCTGTCGTTGCTTCTTACGATTTCTAAAACTTCGTCCTTCATGAGAGTTCCCAGGGTTGTAGCTACTAGAAGTATGTTCTCATCAGCAGCGGTTACCTTTACGTTTGAGAACCTCTTAGCCTTTACTACATCGTTACCCAAGGCATCAATACCAGCCTTGTACTTAATGCTCATGCCTGTGTTTACAAGTGTGCTTTGTACTGCCATGCTTATTCACCTCCTTGTTTGAAGTTTGGATAGGCCTAATAATGTTGTTGATATTACACATGATCTATGATACCTAGGAAAACTTTCACTGCGCATATAAGATTAAGACTTCTTTTAGATGATTCTGCTAAATCTTTTAAACTCGCTCCGCTCAAACAGTAAAAGATTCTTAACGCAGAAATATCTAAAAGAAGTCATGTTATAATAAAACGTGAGGTAAATATTGGAAATGGAAAGCTTGAACTGTCTAATTAATTGGGGAAAGGGAAATCTATTGAGACCGAATTATGTTTTAATAATACAATAGTTGCCATAATGGTTGCAAGCTATTAGTATTGAGTGATCGTTACAAACTGTATATTATGGAATTAGGGAGACAAAGATATGATATTAACAAAAAGGCAAAAGGATATTTTAATTTACTTATGTTCTCAAAGGCAGTATGTGACTATAAAACAATTAGCAATGAAGTTTAATGTCAGTTCTAGAACCATACAAAATGATTTTGCTTTTATTGATTCATTTTTATTATGTTCAAAAATAATTGTTGATAGAAAGTCAAATAAAGGTATAAAGATTAACGCTAATGAATCAGAACTCTCAAATTTATACAAGAAACTAAATTCAATAAATTCTAGAACCTTGGATAATTATGAACGCTTATCAATTATTTCATTGCTTCTATTATGTAATTCTATAAATACCTTTGAAATGTTAGCTAATGCTTGCTGCGTAAGTAGACAAACTGTGATTGCTGCATTTCAGCAAATCGAGGAAGAGTTTAGAAGAGAAGACATTAAAATTTATAAGATTCAAGGAAAAGGTATTGTAGTCACAGGAGATGAACTTAGAATCCGTAGATACTTTGAAAGTAAATTATCAGGATTAGTTTCAAATGAAGTAATAATGAACGTTGTTATGAAAAATTCAAAATTAATTGAATTTGACAAAACAGCAAGTGAAATAATGGAGCTCATTGAAAATAAACTTAATATTAGGTTTGTTGAAACTATAAGGACAAAATTACTGCTTGAGTATTCATTATTTAGAATTGGTAATGGAAACATTTTGGTTGACCATGAAGAACATACTAAAATAGAAGGAATTAATACTAATAAGGAATATGAATGTATAATTAATGCCTTAAGTGCTTATCCATATTCAATAAGTGATAAAGCTTATTTCTGTAGCTTGTTAATGAATGGAAAAATAACGGATCAAAATTCAGATAACTTAAAAATTTATCAAGATGGTATGGATGAAGCAAATATAATTTCCAAATATTTATTTAACGAATTACAAGCTATCCAGCCATTGGACATGAATAGTAAGGAATACTTTATTCATGGATTAACACTTCACTTGAGAGTTGCTATATATCGTATAAGAAATAAAATTGATATTCAAAACGAACTCTTATCCCAAATAAAAGTTAGTATTCCTCTTATATATGCATTTACTAAAAAGGAACTATTAAAATGTGAAAATAAATTCCACTTAGAATTCGATGAAAATGAGATTGCATTTATTGCAATGTATATTGCATCTGCCTATGAAAATAGTTTTAATATAGAGTCAAAACTCACAGTACTTTTGGTTTGCTCCTTTGGTATAGCTACTTCCTCTATTTTAAAGACAAGGATTTTGCAAGCCATCCCAGAGTGTAACATTATTGGACCATTATCAGAGAGGGATGCAAAGGAGTATCTAAGCAACAATGAAGTTAATTTAATTATTTCTACAAATGATTATCAAATAAATGATATTCCATCCATTACAGTTAATCCATTATTATATTCTGAGGATGTTGATTTCATAAAGGATCGGTTATTTCAACTTTCCTATGCAATGATGTGCAATCACTTTATTAAGTCCTATGCAAATTGTGAAAAAGAAGAAATAAAGCGAACCTATATCAGGGATTATGTATCAAAGGAAGATATCCAAATTGTAGATACTTGTAAAACTTGGAGTGATGCAATTAGATTAGCAGCAAGGCCATTGCTTGACAAAGGCAAGATAGAACATAGATATGTTAATCGAATGATAGAAGCAGTAGAGCAATTTGGAACTTATATGGTTTTAGTACCTGAAACAGCATTTATTCATGCTGGAACAGAAGATGGAATTAAAGAAAACTGTACTGCAATATTAGTATTGAAGGACCCAATTTTATTTGGGAATAAAAACAGTAAAATAGTAAGAAATCTGGTTGTTCTTGGAGTTAAGAACAAAGAGGAGGATTCTCTACTAAAGTTAATATATATTTTTGAAAATAAGTTAAATTTACTGAATTTGAAATCCAAGAAAATAACAATTGATACAATTCACAATATGCAAGGATTGGTGATATAAGGTGAAAGAGGTTATTAGTTTTGAAAATATTAGAGTGAAAGCAAGTGCAGAAAATTGGAAGGAAGCAATAGAGATATCAGGGAATTTATTGTTAGAAAATAGGAAGATTAAAAGAAAATATATTGATAATATGATTAAGGCTGTCATTGATATGGGCCCATATATAGTTATAACTCCTGGGCTTGCATTGGCTCATGCTGAACCCTCCTCAGATGTGTTAGAAAATGGAGTATCATTAATTACCTTGAAAGAACCAGTGGATTTTGGCAGTATAAATGATCCAGTAAACATAATCTTATGTTTGGCAAGTACAGATAATAATTCACATATAAATGTTCTGAAGGCAGTAGCTGAGAAATTAATGATAGAAGGAATGATTGACAGGCTTGCTTCTAGTAAAAGTGTTCAAGAAGTATATTCCTTATTAAATGAATAGGGCTATATATGTTTATGTATTTAATATATCAATTTTGAAAGGAGGGGGAAAATGGATAGTGTAAGAATTCAAACTGTTTGTGGCTTTGGCTGTGGAACTTCATTAATGCTAAGAATGAAGATTGAAAGTGTTTTAAAAAAGCACAAACTGGAAGCTGAGGTATTTTGCGGGGATGTTGGAACTTGCTGCTCAAATCCTTGTGATGCCATCTTTATTTCAGAAGAACTAGCTGAAAGGATCAATGGC
>JARDZI010000352.1 GCA_029240935.1 Clostridiales bacterium | reverse complement strand
ATCAGTGTCAACAAGCTTACTGTTATACCTTCCTTCAAAAACATGTCCTGTTCTGTTTAGTTCTCTATTAAGGTATTTTCCAAGAACATTATTTATATTAAACATAATATCACTAATGGGAGATTTATTAGTTTTTATCAATAGATGATAATGGTTATTCATAATCACATATGCCAACAATTGAAAATCAAATATTTTGTTATATTCTTTTATTTGTTTTAATAGAAATGTCTTATAATTGGAATTTTCTAAAATATGTTCACGATTATTACCTCTCTGATATACATGATATATTGCTCCTTCAAAAATATCTCTATTCTTCCTTGTCATAATATTCCTCCCTATATTTTTATATTAGTAATTATTGACAAGGTTTATTTATTTTAGTCAAATGTGATATCTGATGAAGCTGTCACCAATAGCCTATTTGTAAACCTATTGACATTATATATTTAATTTTTTTATTTAAAAATTGGATATAGTATAGATAAACACAAAAGATTTAAGGAGGGATAACTTGAAAGTAAAGAAACTTTTTTTTCGATATATATTAGCACTAACTCTCGTAGCTGTTATGATTTCAGGTATATTTGGTGCAAAAGCCCAGCTTGTTGATGTAAGGATTAGAGATAAAATCAAAATTTCAACTAAAGAAATTAAATATGCAGATCAATATATAGAGGAAAATATAAAAATACCTGTTATTGAAGGATTAAGTAATATGAGCATTCAAGATAGAATAAACTTAAGCTTTGAAAAGGATGCACTTGACTTTAAGAATATAATTGAGAAGCAGTCCAAGGATGGATTTGAGGAAGCAAAGAGTGCAGGTTATCCCTTTCACGCCTACCAGGCTTACATTGAGTACAAGGTTACTTATAACAAGGATAATCTATTAAGCATACCTGTTACCTATTATAGTTACATAGGTGGAGCTCATGGTATCACAAACATTATTTCACGGAACATTAATCTTAAAATTGGAAAGGATATAGCCATTAAGGATATGTTCAAGGAAGGTGTGAATTATAAGGATATAATAAAGCAGGAGGTTATCAAACAAATAAAGCTTCAACCAGAAATTTATTTTGAAGATGCTATTAAAACCGTAGAGGGATCGAATGAAAAGTTTTCATTTTATATTGAGGATGGGAATATTGTAGTATACTACTCATTATACTCAATAGCACCCTATTCTTCAGGAATAAGAGAGTTTAAAATTCCATTTGAAGTTTTTAAGGATGGAATAAATCCAGAATATAAGCAAAGCAGTAATTTATAGAGCTGTAGATATAAGAAAATGAGCTGTCTCAAGATTACTAAAAACCATAGTAGATTCTTGCCATTGCTTTGAAAGTCAATACCAGCATCAATGTCATCCTGAACGCAGTGAAGGATCTTATATGATCCCTAGGCAAGATCCTTAACAATGTTCAGGATAGCAAGTTCTGTCTTTCATATATCTTGGTGCTGGTGAGGGTGGAAATTCTACTTACTAGGTTTAATTCCACCCTATACCACTTATTCCTCTGATAAGGCTAAATTCGTAATCTCATGGAAGTATAAGCTAACCTGTTCCTCCATTTCTCTATCTGATATGGATGTTACCCTTTCTTTTTTGTATTCCTTATCAATCCATTCCTTTATCATTACAACTCTATTATCCTTTTTATCCACCTTATCCTTACCCATCAGTCCATATCTAAAATTTATCCATGCTGCAATTCCTGCAAGACCTGAGTGTGCATCAATTGCAATGACAACTGGTCTATTTAGAATTTTTTTAGTATCAAAAATGTTATATATCTCCTCATCCTTTAGAATTCCATCTGCATGGATTCCTGCCTTAGTAAGATTAAATGATTTCCCAACAAATGGAGTCATAGGAGGAACATTATAGTCTAGCTCCTTCTCAAAGTATTCTGCCAGTTCAGTTAATACAGGTAAATTCATACCCCTATCCTCTCCCCTTAGCTGCACATATTCCATAAGCATAGCCTCAAGGGGTGTATTTCCTGTTCTTTCTCCTATTTAGATTTTCTGAGGGTACATCTGCATAATGTTTAAGCCCATATATAATTCCTGGCACACTTCTAGGCAGGGCAATACCTGGAATTCCCACTCCTAGACCCATTGTGTCACATGCTCTTATTTTAACTTGAATGCCTGATTCTTTAGATAGCTTCATTAGTTCAGTGGCAAATGGAACAACGAAGCCGTAAAAATCTGCCCTGGTTATATCTTCAAAATGACATCTTGGAACAATTCCATTTTCAAGTGCAGCGTTAACTACCTCAAGATACTTATGCATTGCTTCACTTCTTTTTAATTTAAGCTTTTTAAATATATGATAATCTGAACAGGATACAAGTATACCTGTCTCCTTTATTCCAGCCTCCTTAACAAGCTGGAAGTCCTCCTTACTTGCCCTTATCCAGGCAGTTACCTCTGGAAATTTGTATCCCCTTTCAATACATTTTAGTGCTGCATTCCTGTCAGTTTTTGAATAAAGAAAAAATTCAGTCTGCCTGATGATTCCTGCTTCATTATCCATTTCATGAAGCTTGTCATATATATGCACCATTTGCTTTGTAGTATATGGTACCCTTGACTGCTGACCATCTCTAAAGGTTGTGTCTGTAATCCAAATATCCTCTGGTACATTCATAGGAACATGCCTGTGATTGAAGGCTATCTTTGGTATCTCTGAATATGGGAACAGTTCCCTGTAAAGGTTGGCTTCCTCTATATCCTGCAGCTTATATTTGTAAACAGATTGTTCAATAACATTTGCCCTTTTGTTAAATTCGATTTTTCCCATTTAATAGCCCCCGTTTTCTTTCAATTTTGCATAATTGTATACAAGTATTTTTTTGTATTTCAAATAATAATAATACATTTTTATAATAAAATCAATACATATTTATTCATTTTTTATTCTTTTTAAGTATAAATATGCATTTATTACTGTATTGTAATATTTCAATATATAATAAAATGCCAGACCTAAAAGTATTTATATACTCCTATGTCTGGCGCCTTAAATTTTGTACTAAATTTTAGAAGCTAATGCTTCCAATTTTTTTGCAGTTTGATTAAGTTCTTCAATGGATGCTGCTATTTCCTCTAGAGCTGCAACATTCTCCTGAAAAATACTATTCATTCCAATTATATTATCATCTATATCACCAACAGATTTTTCTATGCTTTGAAGTGTTTGTTTAATCTTATTTGTAGACTCACTACTAGAAATTGAAAGTTTTCTTATTTCATCTGCAACCACACTAAAGCCTCTTCCAGCATCTCCTGCCCTTGCTGCCTCTATTGCAGCATTTAATCCAAGCAAATTAGTTTGGCTGGCAACGTTGTTAACAAACTTTACTATTTGATCAGTGTCCTTAACATCATCCTTAGTTTTGTTAGAGCTTTTAATAACCACATCGCTGGAAGCAACCACAGATTGAGTTCCATTTGAAATATCATCAACAGCCTTAGACATCTGTTCAAGTGAGGATGATAATGTTTGGGAAAGAGTGAACATTTCCTCCTGCTTAATAAGGTTTCTTCCTACAGATATACTTCCAATAACTTCACCTGAAGCATCCTTAATTGGTATTGCAATAGCCTTATAGGGCACACCAAATGCTTCCTTTGGCACTATTCTGTTTTCAGTTCTCCCACTTTTCATGCAATCATATGCAACATAGCCTTTGCTAACTGGGCTTCCAGTTGTAGTTTTTATTGGAATATGCTCTCCTTCATAGAATTTTAAGCAGTACTCTGTGTTGTTAATACCTACCATTAATTTTTCTTCAAAGAATATATTAAGATAGGGTATTACCTTATCGAAAGCTTCAAATATCTCATTATCATGAATACTATTTATCATTTAGCTTCCCTCCGTTTATAACATAAAAGTTTGACTAACTTTGAAACACAGGATGAATTACATTTAATATTTCTAAGTAGTATAGCTAATTTACAATTATGTCAACTAAAATATTATATTAGTACTACTAATAATAGTCATAAATTGTTATTAAAGATAATTATAGCATATATTTTGTAAAAAGGAAGATGAAAGTTACATCATATTCCGTCATATTATTACAAGGAAAGTAACCTTTAGAATCCCCCTTACATATTATATTACTGGAAATAACAATAGTTTAAGGAGGGAGCCTTATGCCCTATGAGGATTATTCATACTATCCAAATCCCTACTACCATACACATGGATATGAAGGAATAACTACCTATAACGATGGTCATAATCATTACTATGGCGGAGTTTCAAGCTATGCACCAAGTGGAGTACCTCATGTACACTATATTGAAGGTGTAACAGAATTTAATGACTTTCATTTACACAGGTATTATTTTATAACCAGTAACGCTATTCCAACAGAATATGGTGGTCACACACACTACTTCTATGGACCAGTTCAATATTCTGATGGTCACATCCACTATGCATATAACTATACTACCATTGATTAAATGTAGGGTGCCCCCAAGGGTGACAGCCACATCAGATATCAGATATAAGATTTCAATGAAATCTTATATCTGATATCTGATGTGGCTGTCACCCTTGGGATGTAGCTGGCACTCCTTAGGTTTACTTACCTCTAAATTCCACCCAAATTTTGTCGTACAGCTTTGTTGCGTCGCCTATATCCTCAAGACGTTCTCCAATCTTTAGCTCAGACTCTGTTGGATATACTGCTGGGTTGTTTAGAATACCTTTTTCTATATATTGATGAGCTGCAAGGTTTGGATTAGCATAGGGGAATTCCTTTGATATTTCTGCGCTCACCTTTGGATCAAGCAGGAAATTGATAAATAGCTCTGCATTTTCCTTATGAAGTGCACCCTTTGGAATTACAAAGTTATCCTGCCATATATACATTCCTTCCTTTGGAAAAAATGTCTTAATAGCCTTGTTCTCATTTCCTGCACGGGCTGCTTCTGCTCCCCACATATACCCAGCTGTAACACCTCCACTTAAAAGTTCTGCTTTAGGACTATCACTGTTAAAAGACTTAATATTAGGTTTAAGCTTTAAAAGTTCTGCTCTTGCCTGTTCCAGCTTTGCTGGGTCTGTTTCATTTATTGAATATCCTAGCTTTTTCAATGCAATGCCTATTATGGCTCTTTCATCATCTAAAACCACCAGAGAATTTTTAAACTTACTGTCCCAAAGGTCCCCATAGCTTGTTATGTTTACACCGGATACCTTGCTAATGTTCACAGCAATAACACCAGTACCCCACATATATGGTACAGAGTATTTGTTACCTGGGTCAAAGGATAAATTCTTAAACTCATCCCCAATATTCTTGAAATTTGGAACATTGCTCATGTTGATTTCTTCCATTAACTTTTGCTTTCTCATTACCTCTACCATATAATCACTTGCTACGGATATATCGAATATATCATCTCCAGCCATAATCTTTGCAAGCATCTCTTCATTTGATGAATAGGTAAGATAATTTACTTTAATTTTATACTTTTCTTCAAATTCCTTTATTAAGGACTCTGGTAAATACTCTGACCAGTTGAATACATTTAATACATTTTCATCATTATTGATAACAGGTGCTTCTGCACTGGAGGTTAAACTCTGGCAGCCTGTCAAAGTACTTATTATAAGGATTAGGGATAATCCTAATTGGA
>JARDZI010000351.1 GCA_029240935.1 Clostridiales bacterium | reverse complement strand
TAATTTAAAGGTCTTTTGCACTCCATCACCAACAAACTTCTCTCTAAACCCTGCACCAATAAGGTTAAAATCCTCATTCTTCACCCGGTTATTAGTTACGCTATCGGATAAATAAACTAAAGGGATATAAGGAGTAGGTTCACTTACTGCAGCTCCATCAAACTGTAAGTAATGAGAACCATCAAGCATGTAACAAATATCATTTACAGTAAAAAAACGTATCCTATTGTTATTTAATCCTGTGTAAATAACAATAGGTACGTTCTCAATTAATTTATATAATTTATCAGCATAAGCAAACAGTTCTATTAAAGTACCGTCTTTCTTAGCGTATATATATTGTCCGTTTACGTTTCCTGTTCCCAAGCTCTCAAATATGCGCTTATAGCCTTTTCTTTTATTTAAGGCACCTTTGTTGTCTAATTCCATATTAAGCATGTCAGGGCTTTCTCTTATGTCTATTTGGGTATAATCCGCACTTTGATTAATACCCTTAAAATTATCTATTTTAATTAATTGATTACTAGGTAGTTTCATTATTGCACCCCGCAATCAAAGCCGCCATATACATTAGTTGCAGTTGTTATTGTCGCCTTTGTTTTAATCTTTCTCGTTTTGGTGGCGAACTCATCTAGAAAGAATTGTGCAAGGCTTGGGTTTTCATCTATAATAACGTGTCCAGCTACGTAGTAAGGTATAAGCATCTGTAAATCTAATTCAATTTCTAACTCTTTGCTGTCTGCTGTAGAATTATCTATTAAGTCAGGAAATGCTTTATTAGGTATCTTTCTTTTAGCTGCTAGTTCAAATTGAGCATCATTTATAAATCCATTCATGCTTAACAAATAATCGGCATTTTCCCCGGCACCTATTAAGCTTCCATTGTTGCTATATTCTCTTATAATCTGAGTTACTTTAGTTTTTACTTGTCCGAGGTTCATATATTCCCTCCTTTTAAAATTATTGTTAGCGAATCCTATTTTCCTATTGTTCGTTAAACCGTTTCAATAAAAGCAGCAATTCTCTCCCCTAAATATGGATAACCAACCGAAGAGTTAAGATGTAACTGGTCATAATTGTTAGGATATGTTCCGCCTTGGCTACCACTTGCATCATAAGCAGAGGGAGAAGCTGAATAAATGTTCCAAGTAAATTTATTAATACCGCTTTTTTCCCATGCATTGTAGCAACACAATGAATTATGATTGGAAACTTGCTCCATTATTTTTGCTAGTGTTTTCATTGTTCGCCCTGTTCCAGTAGCATATTCTGTGTATCCATCAGCATTAATAAATTGGTATTTTCCTGCACAATGAGGAGTTACAATCGCAATTTTACATTTTAAATTCCCTGCCGTTGTTAATAGGTTATAAATTTTATTAATAACATACTGTAATAATCCTGCTATTGTATTGTTTGTTGGATAAATATCTCCAATAATACCATCTGCTATTCCTCGGTTATTATATCCACCATAAACTATTATTAAGTCTTTATTTGCTACATCACTGCTTGTAAGAGGTGCTAGAGTTCCGTTTGAATTTGTACCACCATCAACCATTTCTATCAATCCTGCTCCACCCAATGCATGAGTTGTTACAGTCATACCAAGCATTGTATTAAGTTTTTGTTGCCATATACCTGCCGCAGTCAAACTATCTCCTATACATAATACATTTTTACCGTACCATTTCCCTTTAAGTCCAGTAATATCTGATTGCATTTTAATAATA
The DNA here is from genome assembly GCA_029240935.1 of Clostridiales bacterium. GTDB lineage: Bacteria > Bacillota > Clostridia > Clostridiales > Caloramatoraceae > JARDZI01. Next base: position 1,922 of record JARDZI010000351.1, on the reverse strand, counting down.
GATTCATTGACTTCCGTATCAATTTGAAATTTATAATATATTTTTTCAGGAGATGATGTACCTTGCACCAATATTGCCTTATTTGTGTCAGCGGTTAAAAATGCAACTCTTAAATACTTGGCATTTGGTGGAGATGTAACGAATGTATCTAATGTCGTACCACCAGATATATAAGCAAATGCAGCGTCAAAAAAAGCATAAAATTTTGTTTTATATCCACAATATGAAGTACTTGGGCTAATTGTTCTCCAACCACTGGCACAATAATTTGCATCATTTACTACTGCACCATTGGTTGAATTTACAGATGTTCCTGCAACAAATTTAGTTGGGTCTAAGATGTTGATAGCATTAAGCACGAAAAAAGATGTTTTTACTGGTGTTACTGCTCCGTCCGATAATTCTGTTGCTTGATATGTTCCTCCAATTGTCCATGCTGAACCATTCCAGTAATACCACTTCCCATCAGCGGTAACTAAATATATAGATTTTTTACCATCTACCGTATTTGCTGTTGCATCCGCTTGTAGTGTTGCTAAAGTTGCAAAAGTTGCTTTAGGACTTCCACTTGCTACGCTTGCAACTTTAGTATCTACGTATGAGTAATTCGTCTTATCATTCAAGGATTCGTTAAGTCTATTTATTTTTGAGTGTGCAATTATATCCAAATTAACACCACCTTACAACTCATACCAAACTCCATCCTTAAAAATGAATGTCTTTTTAGTATCTAATTCCATACATTTTTCAAATTGGCCAGCGTTAGTTGGCTTAGTTTCTGTTGATAAACCAAAATATACTTCGTCATTTGGCGAATATTCATAAGCCATAGCATTTTAACCTCCTATACAAAAATAGAGGTGGATTTTCGCCACCTCTATAATGCTATTCTTCAGTTTTTTTATCTTCTTTTTTAGGTTCTAAGTCTTTAACAAACTCAAAACCCTCTCTTTTCATTATTGATTCAAGATTAGGATCTGTAATTATCATAGTGCCGCCATTTTTATGTTTAAATATCTTTTTCATATACTATTCCCCCTCACTAAGCATTTTTATGAACTACTATTGCATTTTTCTTGTTTTCCAATACAAATGCATCATATATATTTCTGCCTTCTACTAACCAACCATTGATACCAGGAGGATTATCATGTGTCTTGTAATCTTCAAGTTTTTCAGCACCTACAGTTGCACTAGGATGAGTTAATATAAAGTCTGTTGCTGCTGGGAGATAACTTGATGGAACCTTTATAATCTTAACTCCATCCACTTCGCCAACTTGACCATTTATAAGCATCTTTTGAGCTATGTCAGAAGCTTTAATAAATGAACTATCAAGCTTTAAGAAGTTATAGTATGAAGGCTTAACGAAGCATATTCTACCTACTTGAGGAACTTTGTTATCATCAGCCTTTTCCTGTGCTGCTAAGAACTTAATATAAGCGTTTGAAGCTGTTATTGCCGCTGCAAGTCCTGTAGTATTTCCTGCTGCTACTGCTGCTGTTGCCATAACTGCCAATCTATAAGCATCTATTTCAGGTACAATAACCTCGTCTATTTGCCTTGCTAGTGCCTTCCCTGCATCCATAGTCATTTGCGTATTGAGCTTGTTAGCTCTATCTATGGTGAACGTAAATGATCTATCCTTTGTTAATATCATTGATTGTTTAGTATTACCTAACTCTGCTGCTGTTCCATATCTAGCATTACCTGTCTTAGTGTAGTCATTCATTGCTGCAGTATCTACACCGTACACATAGATAGTATCTACACCTGTCCAATCGTAATCCTTATTTATTGCTGCTGCAGTAAGGGATTTTAATTTAAATCTTTCATCTACCTTTTGTGAGTATTTACTCGCTAAATTCATCGCCATACATTTGTTCCTCCTCTAATTTTAAATTGAATTGAAGCCTCTTAAG
>JARDZI010000051.1 GCA_029240935.1 Clostridiales bacterium | reverse complement strand
CTGATATTTTTTTGCTATTTATCATTCTTTCACCTCCCTAGTTTGAAGATTGTTAGAATGTGAGAGGTTTATAACTGGAAAGGGTTCAATGATATATTATTCAGGTTATTTTTAAATGTTACATACTAGATAAAACAGTAAATAACTGTCGCCCCTGCTTTAGATGATTTCAAGATGAAAATCGAAGAAAAGCTTAATAGAAGTTATATTTAGCAGTCCTCTATTAATCAACAACTATTATGTAGAAGAATATAATATAGCAGTAAATAGTGTCTTTTTATGGAGGTGGTAAAATGTTTGGATTAACCCCTATTGGAGATTATCTAGTAAGCAGTCTTATACAAAATATATTAAATGGGTTATTTAATAATCTCGTTAATCAACCTATTCCACAAAACATACAAATAAGTGGAAATTTTATAAATTCAGAGGTAAGAGAAACACCGGACTCATATATTCTTCAAATAGATTTGCCAGGAGTCACAAAGGAAGCTATAAATGTCAAATATATAGACAACTATCTAACCTTAACAGCTAATAGTGACCAATACTTAAAAAATGGATATGGAGGTTATGTAAGGTATATTGGAAATGTAAACAGAAGTTTTTATTTTGAAGACATTGATGGGGAAAAAGTCGATGGAAGTTTTGAAAATGGTGTGCTAAAGCTCATACTTCCTAAGACAAAAAAGCAGGTCGAGGATAAGTAATGTTTTGAATTCAATTATGCAAAGCAGGATGAATATCAACTTGCCACGTGCCTGGTTCTGTACTTCTCATTGACTTTTTTTAGCAACTTGAATAAACTATTAGTTAATGAAGATTCATTATACTTAAAAAATGTTATAAATTAATGTAAGCTAGGTGTAGTGCAGAGAAAGTGAGGTAAGAACATGAATCCTTTTAAAAAAATGGCTTTAAAAGCTCTGTCCCATCCTTATATTAATTTAAAGAAGTATTATAAGATACAGCGTAGGGTACTTAATGCTGTGAATCCATTTATTAAACCTTTATACAATATTATGGATCATAGGATTATGGTAGAGGATAGAAACATTCCAGTCCGTGTTTTTCGTCCTAAAAAGAATGAAATTCCAAAGGCATTGATTTTCTTTCATGGTGGTGGATGGGTTACAGGAAATATTGATTCCTACACAAAGGTATGTGCTAATATGGCAAATCAAACCAGGCATACTGTGATTTCCGTAGATTATAGATTGGCTCCAGAGAATCCTTTCCCCGCAGGAGTTGAGGATTGTTATCATGTTACTAGAGAAATTTTTTTAAACCCTAGTATATTACAGTGTAAGCAATGTGACATCACTTTAATAGGTGATAGTGCTGGTGGAAATTTGGCAGCAGTGGTATCAATGATGGCAAGGGACAGAGGCGAATTTTTACCTGGTAAACAGATTTTAATATATCCGTCTACCTATAATGATCACAGCGAGAAATCCCCATTCCCATCTATAGGTGAGAATGGGAAGGATTATATATTAACCTCTAAACGAATACAGGATTATATGGATATGTATGTTGAAAATGAAGAGGATAGATTCAGTCCATATGTTGCACCAATATTGTCAAAGGATCTTTCCAAACAGCCTGATACATTGATTATTACTGCAGAATATGATCCACTTAGGGACGAAGGAGAGGCATACGGAAATAGGATGAAGGAATTCGGTAATAATGTTAAAACCTATAGAATGAAGGATGCTCTTCATGGATTTATTACTTTATCAAAAAAATCGGATTATGTGATAAAATGCTATGAGCTTATTAATTGCTTTTTAAGTGACAAAAGGTGGAATGAGGAATAAATATGAAGCAACGAAAAAGAGTTGAATGGACAAGGTTAGATAACGCCTCAAAATTTTTTCCAGCAACCTGTAATGAGAAGGATACCAAGGTATTTCGATTTTCATGTGAGCTATATGAGGTGGTGGAACCTGAAGTTTTACAGCAGGCATTAAATACGACAATTGAAGCTTTTCCCCTTTATAAGTCTGTGTTAAGGAGGGGAGTATTCTGGTATTATCTTGAGAAGAGTGATATTTCTCCAACCGTTGAAATTGAAGCTAATCCTGTTTGTGCTCCTATTTATATAAGGGATAAAAGGAATTTGTTATTTAGAGTGTTTTACTATAACAACAGAATTAGCGTCGAAATATTTCATACACTATCTGATGGAACAGGTGCACTTTGGTTTATGCAAACACTAGTACATCATTATCTAGTTTTAAAGTATAAAGAAACATTTGAGGACAACACACCTAAATTAAATTATAATGCCTCATTAAGCGAAAAAATGGATGATAGTTTTGGGAGGTATTTCCTCGGGGAAAATAAACTGAAGGGAAAGTTTAGGAAGGATAAAAGGGAGAAAGCCTCAAAATCCTATCATATACGAGGAACCAGACTTGAGGAAAATAGAATGAAGCTAATAGAAGGCTCCATGTCTGTAAAAGCTATACTTGAGCTTGCTCATAAATATAACACGACCTTAACAATATTCATTACAGCATTATTTCTTTACTCAATTTATAAAGAAATGTCAACTTATGTGAAAAATCGCCCTGTAGTTTTGTCAGTTCCAATAAATTTGCGACAATTTTTTGCCTCAGTAACAGCAAGAAATTTCTTTAGTACCATGAATGTTGGTTACCATTTTGGAAAAGGAAGCAAGGATTTTAAGGAAGTAATTCAAAGGGTAAAGGAATGCTTTGAAAAAGAGGTTAATGAGGAGAGTGTGAATAAACAATTTAATCCTTTAGTGTCACTGGAGAAGAACCCATTTGCCAGAATAATTCCACTGCCTTTTAAGGATTACTCCCTTCGTATAGCAAACAAACTAAAAGACAGGGGGATAACAGCAGCCCTATCTAATGTAGGGAAGATCTCAATGCCTAAGGAATTTGATGCTTATATTCGACAATTTTTTGTTTGTACCAGTGCTAGAAGACCTCAGCTCTGTATTTGTTCCTATAGAGACAGGCTTGCTGTGAGTTTTACTTCTCCATTTCTGGAAACTGAAATACAAAGAACATTTTTTCAGTTCCTCTCAAATGAGGGAATAGAAATTGAAATCTCATCAAATATTTAGAAGAAGGGAAGAAACTTATGCAATATTGCAGTTACTGTCAGGTTTACATACGTGGAAATAAAAAAAAGTGCCAGTTGTGTGGAAATGCTCTTCCAACTGACAGCAGTGAGGAACATGAGGAAATATTCCCTAGAATACCTCCTGCCTATGAGCGTCATCTTGCTATTAGAATCATGCTTTTTATTTCCATCGTTACTGTAGTAGTCAGTTTTGCTATTTATAAAATATTTTCTATAAATATAAACTGGCCAGTATTTATAGTTTTCGGGCTGCTTAGTATGTGGCTTAGTTTAATTATGGTTATACGAAAAAGACATAACATACCTAAGAATATTATGTGGCAGGTAACTATTGTATCTGGGCTTTCTATTCTATGGGATTGGAGAACAGGCTGGAGAGGCTGGTCTCTGGATTATGTAACCCCAATTGCGTGTATTACTGCTATGTTTGTTATGTATGTAACTGCAAAGATAATGAAGCTCAGTGTTAGGGACTATATTACATATTCTTTACTGGAAGGCTTATTTGGTATTATTCCACTACTATTTATTTTATTTGGTTGGATAAATGTGGTTTACCCTTCCATATTATGCGTAGGAATAAGTATTATATTTTTATCTGCAATATTTATATTCCAGGGAGAGAATATAAAAACAGAATTAAGTAAAAGGATGCATATATGAAGACAGTTGTCTCAAAATTCTTTTTCATCATAAAAATTGTGCTTGATAGCATTCATACTTATTGATATGAAATACCGTCTGAAGAAATGGCATACAACATTGTAGTGGCAGGTCTCTGCGCCTGCCTAGGGTACTAGTGATATACCCAAAGCAGGCATGATGGTTAGTATGATACTCCACACATTCAGTCTAACCATAGGGGCGAACAGTGTTCGCCCCTACAAGTTTCATGATTTTTTGTGCCGGTGCCCAGGCGTGAGGTTAATATGAATGTCTCTCCTATCATCCTTCACTACATTGAGGACGAAAAACACAAATTATAATGTATAAGTAATTAGTATACAACCTCCTTATCTAAAACCTAGTTCTCTTTTTTAACATGAATTTTATAGGCTCTCTAATGAATCCAAATTGCTCATATAATCCATGGGCATCTCGAGTAGCTAATATTCCCATTAATCCATCCAACTCTTTTGTTGAAGTAATAGTATTTAATAATTTCTTTCCTAATCCTATACCACGGTGATTAGTATCAATTATTATGTCGCAAATCCAATAAACTGTTGAATAATCAGTAAGAACTCTTCCAAAACCAACCATTACATCATTTTTGTATACTCCATAACAAATTGAGTTTTCAATCGATTTAAACATTGTTTTTTCGGTTCTTTCTTTAGCCCAGTAGGATTGTTTCAGCAATGACTTTATTGTTTCAAAATCTAGTTTGGATTTATCTGTAGATATATAATATTCTAAATTGCTCAATTTTATTGCCTCCCTATTGATTAGTTATTTTTTGGTATATAGTGGGGACTTCTAGGGTTCCCCTAGGTGGTTTAGTCCCCATCTATTGCTTGATTTGACTGTAGAATAAGCTCAATAGAATAGCACAGTGCATCTAAATCCTCTTTTTCAATCGTTATTGGAGAATAGAATTGTATAAAATTATGAATTTCTGAATAGCCTGTGAAGAAACCTTTATCAATAAGAGCCTTGAAAGTTTCCTTTGCATTGTAGCTTTTTCCAAGAACTGCAACATTCATCATCCCTCGACCACGTATTTCAATAATTCCTCCAGTCTTCCTGCTTATTTCAGAAAGCTTTGAACGAAAATATACTCCCATTTCATTTCCGTGTTCCACAAGATTTTCATTTTTCATTATTTCAACAACTTTTTTTGAGATGATGCATCCCAATGGATCGTTTGAATGGGACTGTACATATCTGAAGCCAGTAGCCTCTATTTTTTTAGCAAGATTCGATCTGACAAGTACGCCACTTATAGGATAACCATTTCCAAGACCCTTTCCCATGGCGATAAAATCAGGTGAACTTGCTTCTGAATCGAAAATCCCATAATGCTGAAATCCGAACCATTTCCCTGTTCTGCCGAAGCCTGTTGTAACTTCATTTACTACAACAAAACCACCTGAATTTCTAATTTCTTCTGCTAAAAATGTAATCAGCTTTTCAGGGGGACAGAGGACAAGTCCTCCTGAGTTTCCAGGCTCAAATACAAAAGCTGCCATTTGAGAAAAATTTACACTACTGAATTTAGCACATGCGCTACAGCTAGAGTTTTTTGTACAGTTGAGGCATTCTACTATATCTAGATCTAGCCACTCATCAGCTTTTCTAGGAATTCGGAGGCTTGGGGATGCTCCAAGGTATGATATTGATAGGGATAGTTTTTTATGTTTTCCTGTAATAAGCTCTGCTAGCATAACAGCTAGTGAAACTGCCTCGCTTCCTGAGGATAGAAAACTTCCCATGTAGCTGGATTTTAAATTCGCTGCTGAGGTGATTTCCTCTACAAGAGCACCCGGGTGCTCTGTATCAAAAAAATGATGGGTGTGAAGCAGAAGTCCTACATTTTCTTTTATTGTCTCCACAATTTCAGGTCTATTGTGCCCCAGAACTGCAGCCCAGCAGCCTGATTGGAAGTCAATTAGCTCACCATATTCTAAAGTTTTGATTTTTGTACCTGAAGCTTCTATGGCACTTAGTGAAATACCCGGACTGGCAAACATATTCATTACCCTGTTCCTGTATGTTTCTCTCATTTTTATACCTCCTGAATATTGCATTATTTTAAGTTAAGTATATAATGAAAGACAAAGTAGTTCAATTGTAGAAAATACATTCTGTACTATTACAGATTTTTTGAGGTGAGCAATGTGGTGAAAATAAGCAAAACTGAGAATGTAAAAAACTTTATTATTGAAGAAGTTAAAGCTGGAAGAATAAAGAACGGTCAGCGACTTCCCAGCTGCAGAGAGGTAGCTTCATGTCTCAACATAAATAAAATCACTGTAAACAAAGCATACAGCGAACTTGAAAAGGAGCATAAAGTCTACAGTATTCCAAGAGGAGGCTTCTATTTAGTAGATTTTGAAGTAAGCATCAGAAAAGTGAAGGAAAATGTGGATTTTAGAATAGTAAAGCCAGATGATAGGCTTATACCATACAGAGAATTTACTCATGTGATGAACAAAGCGGTGGATATGTACAAAAACAGCATATTTGAATATGAGCAAACTACTGGGTTAGCATCCTTAAGAGATACACTGAAGCATGAGTTTGAGAAGGATGGAGTTTATACTACTGCTGATAAGCTAATTATCACCCATGGGGCTCAACAAGCAATTAATTTAGTATTTCAGGCACTCTTTCAAAATAGTAAAAGAAAATTACTTGTTGAAGCGCCTACATATGGTCTGGCACTTGAACTGGCATATTCTTTGGGGATAGATGTTATAGGGATTGAAAGGAAAATTGATGGATATGATTTTAAGGAAATGGAAGAACTCTTCAAAACAGGTTACATCCAAGCATTCTATATTATACCTAGACATCATAACCCTACAGGTTACACTCTTTCAGAAAAGGAAAAGCAGAAAATTGCTGAGCTCTCCAGTAAATATAAGGTACTTATAATTGAGGATGACTATCTTGCAGATCTAGGGTCTAGAAAAGGTTCCCTGCCTATACATTATTATGATATAAGCAAGAGTACCATCTACATCCGAAGCTTTTCAAAGACATTTATGCCAGGAATAAGAATGGGTGCAGTCATACTTCCTGAGTTCATGATTGAAGAGGTATCAAGCCTTAAGCATCTTAGTGATCTGAATACCTCAAAACTTCCCCAGGCGGCATTGGATTTATTCATAAAATCTGGAATGTATGAAAAGCATATTAGAAAAGTAAAGAAGTCCTATGAAGCTAAGCTTAGGAAGGCAGAAGAAATTATTAGGGCTTTAAGTCCCGAAGATATCATTTGGAATATTCCTGAGCATGGTATATTTATTTGGCTTCAGCTTCCAGAGCACATAGAAGCTGTAGAAATTGAAAAGAGACTTGAGCTTCAGGGGATTCTTATAAAATCAGCAGCAGAATTCTTTCCCAAAAAATACTTAAAAGGAGAAATCCAGAAGCATTCTAACTGTATAAGGCTTTGTATATCCGGTGTTTCAGAGGAGCATATGGACAACTTGGTTAGGATAATTTCAGTTATCAGAAACTTTTAAAATATAGTGTATAAGTATTATTGGTTTTATCTGAAATTGAGCAGTTAATAAAGGGACGGTTACTGGTTTTAGCAGGAAATAATCTATATTCTGGTAGGAATTTTATATTTTGTGTAGAATATTAAAATGTAAACATAAAGCATATAGTACAAATACAAAAATACGAGGAGTGAGAAAAGATGAAATTAAATATAACAATAGAAGATTTAATGGAACTTTCTGAGGGACAAAAGAGGTCATTAAGAAGTTTATGGATACCTCAAAAATATGATCTTGCTACAGCCTTTGTTTGTATGAATGTTGAAACCGACGAAATAGATAAGATTGAATTCACTGTAGGAAATGTATTGGTTTATGAGATAAATAATGGAAAAAGATATGAGGTAAGAAAATATGACAAAATATATGGCAACTTCAATGTAACTCTTAGGAGCTTAAGATTGATTAATGAAGATCTAGAAGAAAAAGATGATGAAGAAGAAGAAGAAGATGAATTTAGCTTTGAATATATAAGTCAAGAGGATTATTTTAACATGGAATATTGTCTTCCACTATTGAATATTGGGCAAATTATTAAAATGCTAGAGGAGTTTGGATATAAATCCACTGGTTATAATATAAACTTCGACCCAAATAAGAACGTGCATTCACTTACAAGGCCAGACTCTGATATTTTGGACGGAACCTTTGAAGCCCAAGAGCTATGCGATATGCTGTGGATTAGATTAAAGAGTTTTCTGGACTAAATAAAAGTAATAAAACTTGTCACTTGTCACGTGCCTGGCACTATTGGCAAAATAAAAAGGCTTATCCAAAATAATATTACTTATTTTGAGATAAGCCTTTTTTAGTAAAGTTTTATTATTTTATTTCTTCTCTAGCTTCATAAGCTTCTTTCAAAGCAGTAAGGAAGAATGAGTGATCATCTTGAAGTGACATTGTTGCGCTAGTTGTAACATCTACAAGCATATCTTTTTCTTTAGCTGTGAAATTAGCTGTTGCTGCTTTATCAGCATCAGTTAACTTTTCTGGATAAGCAAATTTGAAAGGTCTTTTGCTTGCATCAGTGTATTTTCCAGCCCAAGCTTCAACTTCTGCAACTGTCATACCTTTGAAGAATGACTCAAAGTAGTTAAGTTGTTCAAACCATTCTTTTTTAGTTAAGTTGTCAGCAACGCCTTTTGATTTCAAGTGAGTCATATCATAGTTGTAGCCTTCTTCTCTCTTAGTTTCGAATTTATTGTCGATTGAAGCTTTAAAAGCAGCTTGAGCAGCTGTGTCTGCAGTTGCATCATGCCAACCAGGGAAAAGAGTGGTAGTGATTTCCATAACATCCCAAGTCAAGTCTACAATTTTACCGTTTTCATCAAATATAACACTTGCTGTTGTGATGTTTAAATTTCCTGTGCCTCTAAGTCTGTAGTTAGCTACTTCACCAAATCCATGGAAAAGTTTCTTGGCAGTAACTACTGTAGGAGTTGTTGGAGTTGTAGGAGTTGTAGGAATTGCTACAGCTTGGCCAACGATTAATTTTTGTCCTACATATATACGGTTTGCATTTTTAACTTGTGGATTAAGTGACTTAAGCTGATCTAAAGTTAGGTTATGTTTCTTCGCAATTTTCCACATCATGTCACCACTAACAACAACATATACTTTACTTCCGTCTTTTATAGTTGGTACTGGTGTAGTAGTTGTAGGTTTTGGTGTTGTAGTTGGAGTTGGAGTTCCTGTGGTAGTATTAGTAGCAGCAGAAACAACATCAACTTTTAATGTTGTTGGGGAATATACTATCGCAAATGATAGTACAAGTGACATAACTAGTGTTTTTGCAATAATTCTTTTCAAACTAACAACCTCCCATATTTTTTTAACTATATTCACTGCCTAATTCTAAAACGAAATCCGACAGAAATTAGTTTGTTAATAAAATATTAACATAATTTCACATACAGTTCAACTATTTTACAAGTATTTTATCAAATATTTCCGTAATGTATGTATAAGATAGGAAGGTATGGTATACAAATGGAATAGCTGGTATAAATAGGCTAGAAGCTAATCCGTGAAAATGTTATAGGTGTCTTGACTAGGAAAGGCATTACAATACACTGGTATGGTTACCTTTATATATGCTAAAGCTACAATACAGTGGTAGGGTTTGTGATAAAATTGATGAGCATTAACAAATTTGCTATAAACTATTTCCCCTATGCCCTAAGTACCAAGTTTATCCTTTAATTTGTGTTTATTTTGACAAGAATATGACATTCTTTAGTACACTTATTAGGTCTATTGAGTAATATTGATTGAGATATGCAATATTTTATTAAGGAGTATGATATGCTGACAAGAGAAAAGTTTGTTAGCTTTCGTTGGAACTCAATTTATTTTTTTTAAGAATAATGAAGGAACACTCCCTTTTTTTATAGGCTGGTTTTACAAGCAAAAACTTAGAATTAGCAGAACAGGTAGATATGCTTAAGGATAAGTTTTCCGGACTACTTGAAGAAGCTATTAACTTATCTTCTAGAGTTATTTCTACTGAGGTTCTTTCCTCAGGAGAAATAGTTACTGAGTTTACCCTGGAAGCAGAAAAAGCAACTGAGTATGATAGTTTAAAAGCAGCAGAGGGTATTATAAATTGCAAAATAAAATCCGTAATTCTGCCGCTTTTAGGAGATCACGTTTGTAGAGAAGCAAGTCACTATCTGAGATTACTTAAATCATATACTTAAGCTTATTATAAAGAGGTGAAAGGCTCTTTTTTTATTCAAGCTGTATACATTGAAATTACCAGGCTGCTATTGTTCCATCAGTTCTTGGCTCTGTACCTCCGCAAAGTACCCCTTCCTCATCTCTCCAAATGATTTCCCCTCGTCCCATGGAGGTAGTGTTAAGTTGGGGTACTATGTTATGTCCTTTGGCAGCAAGCTGCAGAGCTAATGAATTAGGGAAGTCAGGCTCTACATGAATTGTCTTGTCACCAACCCATTGCCAGCGATATGCATCCAGAGTATCCTGGGGGTTCATATGAAAATCAATTGTGTTCATAACAACCATCAAGTGACCTTGAGGCTGCATAAATCCACCCATAACTCCAAAGGGTCCTATTGGCTTTTGGTTCTTTGTAAGGAAACCAGGTATAATAGTATGATATGGCTTCTTGCCAGGAGCCAAAATATTATCATGACCTTCCTCAAGTGTAAAGTTGTGACCTCTATTATGAAGAGCAATTCCAGTACCAGGTACCACAAGCCCTGAACCAAAGCCCATATAGTTTGACTGTATCATGGAAACCATGTTTCCCTCCTCATCTGCTGTGGCAAGGTATACAGTGCCACCTGCTGATGGATCTCCAGGAGTTGGCATTAATGCTTCTTCACCTATTAAAGCTCTTCTTTTGGCAGCATACTCCTCTGAAAGCATTTGTTCAACTCTCACTGACATTGAGGTTGAATCTGCAACATATTTCTTCCCATCAGCAAATGCAAGCTTGATAGCCTCAATCTGTTTGTGAAGAGTATCTACACAGTCCCTGTTGTCGAAATGAAAGCCCTTCAATATATTCAGAGCCATAAGAGCAACAACACCATGTCCATTTGGAGGTATTTCCCATACATTGTATCCTCTATAATTTATGCTAATGGGTTTAACCCATTCAGTTTCAAACTCCTGCAAATCTTCTTTTCTTAAATAACCATTGTATTTTCTAGAAAATTCGTCAATTTTCTCTGCTAATTCTCCTTTGTAGAAGGCTTCTGAATTAGTCGCTGCAATGAGCCTAAGAGTTCTTCCATGATCTATTGAATTCCACATTTCACCTATCCTTGGAGCTCGTCCCTTTGGAGCAAAGGTTGTAAACCAATTATCAAATTGTTCATTTCTTAATTGAGTCTTATATACTTTGTAGGCATTTGCCCATGACTTACCTAATGTTGGAGTAACTGCAAAGCCTTCCTCAGCATATCTTATTGCAGGTTTGAGGACTTCTGTTAGAGGTAACTTCCCAAATTTTTTAGATAATGCAGCCCATCCACCAGGGGCTCCTGGTACTGTTACAGGAATCCAGCCATGTTTTGGCAGTTCGGTGATTCCTCTCTCCTTCAAGCTTTCAATGGATATGGATTTTGGCGATTTTCCGCTGCTATTCATTCCATATAGCTCATCTTTAAACCAAACTAGTGCAAAGGAATCTCCTCCAATTCCATTAGCTGTTGGTTCTACAACTGTAAGACATGCAGCAGTGGCGATAGCAGCATCTATAGCATTTCCACCTAGCTTTAGAATTTCAAGACCAGCTTGTGCTGCCATAGGTTGGCCGGTAGCAACCATGCCCTTTTTTGCATAAACCAAATTTCTACGGGACGGATAACTATAAACAGATGGATTGAATTTCATAATTTATCCTCCTAACTTAGTTACAATGACCTATTGAAGAGTATATAATATAATTATTATAGCATATACTCATTTATGAGTTCACCAGCACTTTGAGAAAAAAAGTGCATTAAAATAATTATAGAAATTCTAAGTAATAGGAGGATAACTCAAATGATAAACGAAGCTATTATATTTGCAACAAAAGCCCATGGCAGCCAGACTAGAAAGGGTAGCAATACACCATTTATACTACATCCTCTTGAAGCAGCTATTATTGCTTCTCAAATAAAGTATGATGAAAATCTAATAACAGCAGCAATTCTTCATGATACTGTTGAGGATACAGGAGTAACAATCGAAACAATATCAGAAAAATTTGGCAAGAGGGTGGCAGAATTAGTTGAGGTAGAAAGTGAAGACAAGTCAAAATCCTGGAGAGAAAGAAAACAGCATACAGTAGAGCATTTGAGTGGGGAGAAGGACCAGGATGTGAAAATTGTAACCCTTGGGGATAAGCTATCAAACATAAGGGCAATGTATAGAGATTATTTAGAAATTGGAGATGAGCTTTGGAAAAGGTTTAATGAGAAAAATAAGAATGAACAAAAGTGGTATTATGAGGGATTGGTGAAGGCCTTGGAAAGCCTATCCCAGTATCAAGCATATAAGGAATTCAAGGAACTAGTTAATAAGGTTTTTAATGATTAATAAGCTGCCAGACAAATCTGATACCTGATGAGTCTGGGGCCTCTGTTATAGAACAAAGGAACCAAAGCCTTTAATATAATATCTAAGAGATATATGGGAAATATGTAGGTGGAGGTTGAATTTGCATGAAGATTATAAAGTTTATGGGTGTAATAATATTGACAGTTGCAATGACTGCATGTTCTGCATCCCATGAAAGTATTACAAGTAATTTTAAGTTTCAAAAAAAAGAAATAACAGATGTGCAAAGTCTTACTAGTTTAATAGATGCTGTGAATAAGTCTGGATTAAAGATTTTACAGCAGAGGGTGAAGAATGATAAAAATGGGAATGTTATTTTAAACCACTTCACGAGGATTCACAGCCTTTATGGATAGGAAAGGTACTTCATGATTGTGTAATAAAGGTAGATGAAGAGGGAACCTCAGGGGCTGCTCTCACTGCTGTCAATCTGAGTGGATCAGCTCCTCCGAATGATACTCACGAGCTGTATATAAACAAACCATTTGTATTTATTATTCAGGATTATAGTGGCACATGTCTTTTTATTGGGAAGGTAGAGAATATCAAATAAATGAAAAAAATGCCAATGTTTTAGATGAGAAAGCCAATTCTCTTCTCAGACATTGGCATTTTTATTAAGGAATTTGTGGCAGGAAATCTAGAAGGGTGGTAGAATTTTATTAATTACAAAATTGTATCTATAGATAATATAATTCGAGGTGGGATAATATGATAAATGAAAAAATGCCATATATATACTATGGTGGTGATTATAACCCTGATCAGTGGCCAGAGGAAACTTGGATTGAAGATATGAGGTTATTTAAGCTTGCTGGAATTAATATAGTAACACTTCCGGTGTTTAGCTGGGCAAAGCTTCAACCCTCTGAGGATACATATAATTTTGAGTGGCTTGATAGAATTATAAACTTGTTAAATGAAAATGAAATTGATGTATGCCTTGCAACATCAACAGCTGCGCAGCCTGCTTGGATGTCATTGAAATATCCTGAAATACTTCCTGTTGATAAGGAGGGAAGAAAAAGAACCCATGGAGAAAGGGTTAATTTTTGCCCAAACAGCATGGTTTATCGAAAGTTTTCCTCAAAGCTTGCTGGTGAGCTTGCAAAAAGATATAAGGATCATCCAGCACTTGCAGTATGGCATATTGGAAACGAATATGGGACTACCTGTTATTGCGAAAACTGTGCAAAGGAGTTCAGAGAATGGCTTAAAAAACGTTATGGAACAATTGAGGAATTAAACAAAAGGTGGAATATGAGCTTCTGGGGACATACAGTGTACAGTTGGGATGAGATAGTACCACCCTCATATCTTAATGAGATGGGAAAAAATGAATACCAGGGGATTCAAATGGATTATACATGCTTTCAAGGAATTTCCTTGGATTATAACAGGTTTATGTCAGATTCAAGTCTTGAATGTTATATTGGAGAATATAAGGCAATAAAAGAGATTACCCCTGGTATTCAAATCACTACTAACCTTATGGGAACCTTTAAGACTCTTGATTACTTTAAATGGGCTGAGTATATGGACGTGGTATCCTGGGACAATTACCCTGGTATTACAACTCTTCCAAGCAGCACAGCACTAAGACATGATTTAATGAGAGGACTAAAGGGAGGCAAGCCATTTATGCTTATGGAGCAGACACCAAGTCAGCAGAACTGGCAGCCCTTTAACAGCTTAAAAAGACCAGGGGTTATGAGACTTCAGAGTTATCAGGCAGTCGCTCATGGAGCAGATACAGTAATGTTTTTTCAGCTAAGGCGTTCATTTGGTGCTTGTGAAAAATACCATGGTGCACTTATTGCCCATGCTGGGCATGAAAATACAAGGGTTTTCAGAGAATGTCAAACCCTTGGTAAAGAGCTTTCAATGCTTAAGGATAAAACCATTGATTCAGTTATGAAGTCAAGAGCAGCAATAGTTTTTGACTGGGACAACTGGTGGGCAGTTGAGTTCTCAAGTGGTCCAAGCATTATGCTTAAATATGTACAGCAAGTTGAAAAATATTACAGAGCATTTTATAGCATTAATATTTCTGTAGATATAATTAGGCCTAATGATGATATGTCAAAGTATGAAATAGTTGTTGCACCTGTACTTTATATGATAAAACCAGGTGTGGCTGATAATATAAAGAATTTTGTTAGGGGAGGGGGAAACTTTATAACAACCTTCTTCAGCGGCATTGTAAATGAAAATGATCTTGTTACCCTGGGGGGATATCCAGGAGAACTCAAGGAGCTTCTTGGAATATGGGTTGAAGAAACTGATGCACTTACCCCAGAAATGAAAAACAGTATAAAGCTTCTGAATCCAATAGGTGAGCTTAATGAAGAATATCAGTGTGGCCTCCTATGTGACCTTATAAATCTTGAAGGAGCAAAGGCACTTGGAGTTTACGGAAAGGATTTTTATGAAGGAAGACCAGCCCTTACCCTAAATAAGTATGGTGAAGGGAATGCATATTATATTGCTTCAGACCCTGAACAGGAATTTTTAGATAAATTTATTAAGCATATATGTGACAATAACAATATAGGATCCCCAGTAGATGCTACAAAGGGTATTGAGGTGACTCAAAGGTACAAGGGTAACAAGGAATTTACATTTATTTTAAACCATAATGACAGTATAACAGCAGTTAATCTTAAGGATATTGAGTATGTTGATATTCTCAACAATAAGAAGCTTTCAGGGAAAATTGAAATAGACAAAAAGGGTGTTCTTATACTGGAAAGAATAAAAAACTAGGGACGTATACTTAGTGTTTTGCATGGCGCAAGAAAGAAAAGGCTAGGGACATATACTAAAGCTTTCCGTGAATGCATACAACTTCCATTTGTAGGAAATAATATAATAATTAAACTATTACAAATGGAGGTTTTTTATATGCCAAGAAAAGCAAGGGAAAAGACAAAGGAGGCCATATTTCATATTATGGCAAGAAGTATTAGTGAGGT
>JARDZI010000050.1 GCA_029240935.1 Clostridiales bacterium | reverse complement strand
ATCTGTTTCGAAGAACAACCCTTATTAAAGGAAGTAACACATGATCATTATGTTGCTTGTCATTTGTACTAAAATTTAATTTGAAAGAATTCATTGAAAATTTGGAGGGAAACTAAGTTGTTTCACATAGAGAAGATTGAAAGAATTTTAGATGATATAAAAAAGACAATTATTAAAAATAAAGTGGAAATACTTAGCTTTAAAATGAAGGAGGGAACATTCAAAGGAGGTGAAATTTTAGAACTTGATGACAGTGATTGGGACAACTATGAGTGTGGATGCTTATGGGGTGGATATGATAAGTCTGTTTGGTTTAGATTAAAATTGAAGCTTCCAGAAAGCTTTAAGAAAGAAATGGTATATATATCAGTTCAAACCGGAAGAGAAGGACAATGGGATGCATTAAATCCCCAATTTTTATTATTTGAAAATGGCCAATTAAAGCAGGGATTAGATGTAAATCATAGAGAAGCTGTAATAAGAGAAAAGGATCAATCTGATGATGATTATATAAGTCTAGCACTCCATGGTTATAGTGGACTATTTGAAAAAAAGTGTATTCTGGAAAGCTGTATATTTACCATAAATGAAGAGATAAAGAGGTTATACTATAATATATTAGTTCCTCTTGAATGTGCAAAGCTTTTCAATGAAGATGATAAAAACAGAATTAAGATAGTAAGTTTGCTTGAAGAAACTATTGCTCTTTTAGATACCAGAAACTTAGAAAGTAAAAATTTTTTTGATAGTGCAAATAATGCAAATGTTTTTATAGAAGAACAATTGTATGGAAGTATTAATAATGATGGACCAATAATAACTGCTATTGGACATACACATATTGATATAGCATGGCTTTGGACTATAGATCAAACCAGAGAAAAAGCTGCAAGAAGCTTTTCTACGGTAATAGAATTAATGAAAAAGTATCCTTTCTATAAATTCATGGCTAGTCAGCCTGTATTATATAATTTTGTTAAAGAAGATTATAAAAGCTTATATGAAAAAATTGAACAAAAAATTAGTGAAGGACAATGGGAAGCTGATGGGGTTATGTATCTTGAACCTGACTGTAATTTGCCTTCAGGGGAAGCACTTATTAGACAGTGCTATTATGGTGTTAAATTTTTTAGTGATGAGTTTAATGTGAAATGTAATACTCTTTGGCTTCCAGATGTATTCGGATTCAATGGTAATTTACCTCAAATAATGAGGGGATGTGGAATAAAGTATTTTGCTACTACAAAACTTGATTGGAATGACGCTAACAGGTTACCTCATGATACTTTCGTATGGAAAGGAATTGATGGAAGTGAGGTCCTAGCTCATCTTATTACAACATGCGAGTATACCCCAGATAATTCTAAAAAGACCAGGTATGAAGGAGTTTTAAATCCATCACATGTACTTGGTACTTGGCATCGTTATCATGACAAAGAAATTTCAAATGAAGTTTTGTTAACTTATGGGTATGGAGATGGAGGCGGAGGGCCTACAAAAGAAGAAATGGAATATGGGAGCAGGCTTATCAAAGGTATTCCAGGTATGCCTGTGGTAAAAACCGGATTTCAAAGTGATTTTTTCAAACGACTGGAAAACAATTTAGCAAGTGCTAAAAATGTACCTAAATGGTATGGAGAGCTCTATTTTGAATATCATAGAGGTACATATACAAGTATGGCAAAAAATAAAAAATATAATAGAAAAAGTGAAGTTTTAGTGGGAATTGCAGAATACTTAGGTACATTGAATAATATTCTTGGAGGTGTTTATCCAAGAGAAGATATTGAAAAAGCATGGAAAATAATATTATTGAACCAATTCCATGACATATTACCAGGAACTTCAATTAAGGCTGTATATGATGAATCTCATAGGCAGTATAAAGAAGTCCTTAACAATCTGGAAGGTTTAATACAATCTTTGATGGATAACATATGTAAGAATATAAATATTGACAATCCATCTATTGTAGTTTTTAACAATTCTCCTTTTATAAAAGAAGGGTTAATTGAGACAGAGGGGCTGATGCTTAAAAATGATAATGGAATATTACCTTATCAAAAGCTGGAAAATGGGAAAACACTCATATCTGTACCTAATATACCTTCCAAAGGTTATAAATTACTGAGTATTTCTAATAAAAGTGAAAGTATAAAAAACCCACTTATTATAAATGAGAATCATATGGAAAATGAATATTTTAATATAAAATTTAATGATTCTATGGAAATACAATCCTTAGTTTATAAACCATTAAAAAGAGAAGTGCTTAAAAAGGGTCAATTAGGAAATGTGATTACTGCTTACGAAGACAGACCAAGCAGATGGGAAAATTGGGATATAGAAATATATTATAAGGATAAGAGCTGGCAGATTAGTAAGGTTTTAGAATCTAGGATAATTGAAGTTGGTCCAATAAGAGGAGGGATTCTAATTAGAAGAGGGTTTGAAAGCTCTGAAATTATACAGAAAATATTTATTTATAATAATATACCTAGAATTGATTTTGATACAACTATACAATGGAAAGAAAAAGATATTCTTCTTAAAACAAATTTCCCTATTGATATAAACTCTAACAAGGCAAACTTTGATATACAGTATGGAAATATTGAAAGAAATATTCATGAGAATACATCTTGGGATGCTGCACAATTTGAGGAGTGGCAGCATAAATGGGTTGATATTTCAGAAGATGATTTTGGTGTAAGCATACTAAACGATTGTAAGTATGGAGGTAGTGCGAAATTTGATAATCTAACCCTTACAATGTTAAAAAGCGGAACTTATCCTAATATAGATGCTGACAGAGAAACACACCACTTTGTTTATTCCTTGTATCCTCATGATGGAAACTTCAAAAATGGAGGAACAATAAAAGAGGCTTATAACTTAAACATACCGTTGTATACGTTTATGAAAGATAATTCTCATGGAATGCTTCGTCAGAACATATCTATGATAAGTTCTGATAAAGAAAATATTATAGTTGAAGTTTTAAAAATGAGTGAAGATAAAAGTGGTTACATAGCAAGAATTTATGAATGTTCTAACAGAAGAACAAAAGCAAATATAAAATTTGCATTTCCAATGCTAGAAGCATTTGAATGTGACATGCTGGAGAATATTAATGATAAATTAGTTTGTGACAATAGCCAATTAAATTTAAACTTTAATTCATATGAAATAAAAACTATTTTAATAAAGATTCAAAAATAAATTGCAATATCATACCAATTCCACAAACAAAAAAACCTGTAAACATGATTACAAATGATAAAGATAATTTGCTAAAATTTTTTTTCCAGTCCTTTTCATAAACTAAAGGTCTTAAAGTGCGTTTTTGAAGGAAAAAGCCAATAGAAATAAAGAGAGTAAAACAACCTGAATAGTACAAATACTTTTTCACATCACTAAGCAACCAGATGGTAATACCATTATGACTTAAGAGAAAAACTATAGTAGTTATAGCAGCTATAAGGAAAGAGATAAATAGCGCATATTTAATACATTTTACTATATCAATAAAAAAACACTTTAATTTATTCATTAAAACACCATCCTCTTTCTATTATGTTAACATGAAGCATAATGTTGCACAATAGTAGTTTAATAGTCACCAATAAAAAAAGTTGATTTTGTGGAGGTTATATATAATGAAAGATATCCAGTTAGAAAAGAAAATTAGAGAACTATTAGTAACCAAGACTGGAGTGGTAAAGATGAAATCATCTGGACTTTTAAAATATGATTACTTGGTACCAGGAGGGCCATATAATCAGCTTTGGGATTGGGATGCTTACTTTATGGGGAGAGCTCTTTCTATGTGGATACCATCGGAAGCTATTTATCTAAAAAATATAGTTCTAAATATTTTAGAATATACTAATAATGAGGGCTTTTGCCCGGGATGCTTAAAGCCAGAAGGACCTTCAGATTCGTTAAAACAGACAAAACCATTTATTGCTCAAGCAGCATATCTTGCTTCTATAAAAATTAATGATTTTGAATGGATTAAACCCTATTATGAAAAATTAAAATTACTGGTTTTATATAGAGAAAAAAACAATTACCATGAGGAGCTTGGACTTTACTCCTGGTGGAATGCTATGGAATCAGGTGCAGATAATGATATAGCCTTAATTTCCACTGAAGAAAACTCTATAATATCTCCAGATTTGAATGCATTTTTATATTTAGAATATGAATGTTTCAGCAAAATTTCAAGAGAACTAGGTTTTACAAAGGATTCAGAAGAATTTATAGATAAATGTAGCAGACTTAAGGGGAATATTAATAAATATCTTTGGTGTGATGAAGAAGATACATTTTACTGCTATGATTCGGTTCAAAAGAAATTTGTCAGAGTGGTAACATATACATGTGCAGTTCCTTTATATGCAGGTATTGTAGATGATACAAAAGCTAAAAGATTTATAGAAAGATATATGCTAAATGAAGATAAGCTTTGGTCTTGCTATGGACTGAGAACTCTAACAAAAGATAATAAGAAATACAACAATGAAAATATAATTAAACCATATTCTAATTGGCAAGGGCCTGTATGGCCAATAGCAAACTATATATACTGCTTGGGACTTGCAAGATATGAATATAAAGTGGAGGCGTTGGATATAGCTCACAGAGTTATTAACCTTTGTATTAACGATATTGAAACTTCAGGGGGTATGCATGAGAATTACAGTTCTGAAACTGGTGAACCTTTAGCTGCACCGAATTTCATAAGCTGGAACCTGTTAATGATGAATGTGTGTGATGAAATAAGAGATTTAAATAGATAGAAAAAATTCAAATACCAACTTGTTTAGGATAAAAAGATGACTTGAGCCCTATGTTCTGAAAGGGACATGTATGGTTTTTATGGGGAAATAAGACGAAAAGCTCTACCCTATTCAACTTTTAATAGACCATAACTAACATGCTATTTATATTGTATGGTCTACTTCTAGCAACCTTATGAAATCTATATGTTGACAATGTTTGAAATAAATTTTATTATTAAAAAAGGAGTTGTATTTTGAAGGGATTTATCCACCCGGGTAGATCTCTTTTTTAATATTACATATATTTTTAGGTTAATATAAAATAGCTATTATAGTAGTTTTATAGCTATGGAAGCTGTTCATAGCAATAGATATCCATAAGAGGGGGAGCTGTATGTATCTAAAAAGAATTGAGGTTAGAGGTTTTAAATCCTTTGCTGAAAAGGTTGATTTAGAATTTGGAAGGGGAATTACTGCAATAGTTGGACCTAACGGAAGTGGGAAAAGCAATATTTCAGATGCTATAAGATGGGTTTTAGGTGAACAGAGCGCAAAAACACTTCGTGGTGGAAAGATGGAAGATATAATATTTGTAGGTACAGAGAACAGAAAATCCCTAGGTTGCGCAGAGGTTTCTTTAACTATAGATAATACAAGTGGTGTTCTTCCCTTTGATTATAGTGAAGTAACAGTTACTAGAAGATTATACAGATCTGGTGAGAGTGAGTATCTATTTAATAACAGTCAATGCAGGCTTAAGGATATTGTTGAGTTATTTATGGATACAGGTATTGGCAAAGATGGTTATTCCTTAATAGGCCAGGGTAAGATAGATGAAATACTAAGCACAAAGTCTGAGGATAGAAGAAATATTTTTGAAGAGGCAGCTGGAATTGTAAAATATAAAGTAAGAAAGCAGGAAGCAGAAAAAAAACTGGATAATACAAAGCAAAACCTTACAAGAATTACTGACATTATAAATGAACTCCAGGAACAAATTGAACCACTAATGGAGCAATCTAAAGTAGCAAGAGAATACTTGAATATGAGGGAAGAGCTAAAAGAATTAGAAATTAGTATTATGTTAAATAATTTTGAAGCTTCAAGGTCCAAACTAGATAAAATAAATGGAGTTATTCAAGCCTTAGGAGAAAATAAAAATAATTATGAAAATAATAAACAGGAACTTACAGTTGAAATAGAGAGTATAAAGGATAAACTAAAAATATTAGAAAATGAGCTAGAACACACAAATAATGATAAATTTGAAGCTGAAAAAAATCATGAAAATAGGCAAGGCAGCCTTAAACTTTTAGAAGAAAGAAAAGATAATTATATTAAGGAAAAAGAAAGACTTGAGAGGGAATCCTTTGAGTTAGATGGTCAAATTAGTAATTTGGGTAGTGAAGAGGCTGTATTATTAAATGAAAGAAAGAATACAGAAACAGAGTTAGTAGAAAGAAAAAAAGTTTTAGAGGGTATTAACAATAGGTTTGGAATAGTAAATCAGAAATACTTGGAACATGAGGAATTAGTGACAAATAAAAAATCTGAAGCTATTCAATTGTTAAAAAACATATCCGATTTAAATAATAGGATTAACACTTCCAAAGTAATGATTGATAACCTTAATAATAGAAAAAAGCAATTGGAAAAGGAAGAAAAAGCAAAAAAAGAAGCCTTTGATAATTTAGGTATTGATATTACAAGGTATGAAAAAATTATTAATGAGGAGATCCAAAAGGTTGATAAACTTAAGGAAGAGTATGAACTAGTCAAGAACAAAATAGCCTTTTTAGAGGATGGAAACAGGAAATTGACCAATATAAGAAATCAAAGCTTTGATAAGTTAAAAACATTTGAGGCTCGATATAGCACTCTAATTGATATGGAAAAGGACATGGAGGGATTTAATAGGGCAGTTAAGAGTGTAATGAATAGTTACCATGGGGATAAACGGGTTTATGGAGTAGTAAGTGACTTAATAACTGTACCAAAGGGATATGAAACTGCACTTGAGATAGCACTTGGTCCTGCAGTTCAAAATATTGTTGTAGATAATGAAGGAACAGCTGGAATGCTTATAAATTTTTTAAAAAAGAATAATCATGGGAGGGCAACCTTTCTTCCCCTTTCAACTATAAAACCCAGAGTTATAAACCTTAATAAGGGAGTAACTAATACAATGGGTTATCTTGGAATTGCCTCTGAGCTTGTAAGCTATGATAATAAATTCAAGAATATATTATCAAGTTTATTAGGAAGAGTATTGGTATGCGATAACCTAGAAAGCGCAGGAGTAATTGCTAAATTAGTTGATTATTCATATAGAATAGTAACTCTGGATGGAGATGTTATTAATTCTGGAGGATCATTTACCGGGGGGAGTATTAATTCAAAGGGCAGTGGTATTTTTTCAAGAAAAAATGAAATTGGGGAACTCCATAATAAAGTTGAAAGTGAAAAAGATAATCTAAAGGATATTGAAAGTAATTTAGCAAGAAATTCTAATGAAATAACTACTAATAGAAACTCTCAAAATAACATTAATAAAGATATTCAAAGTGTGACAGTTAATCTTCAAACTGAACAAAACAGAATTAAAGTTTTGAAGGAGCAGTTAAGCACTTATGGGTCAGAAATGAAGGATATCAATATTGAAACTCTTCATATCGAAAAGCAACTAGGGGATAATGATGTATTTTTAAAAGATAATTGTACTGAACTGGATAAAATAAATTTATTGCATAATGAAATAGAAAAAGAAATAGAAACTCTTCAAACAGAGCAAAGGAATTATCAAACCGAAAAAGAAAGTATTTGGGAAGATATAACAAAAGAAAAAATACTAGCAGCGGAAATTAGTAAATCAATTGAAGCAATAGAAGGCAAGATATTAAAGCTTCAAGGTGAAAGAAATAATTATAATACAAAAATTAGTTATTATAGGAATGGGATTGAAGAAAATCAGGTAAAAACCCAGGTTACTATTAATGAAATAATAGAAAATTCTAATGAAATAAATGAAATCAGAAATAAAATTGAACTAATTAAAAATAAAGTAATAAGAATTGAAGAAAATATAAAAATCCAGTTAGATGATATTGGACATAAGGAAAAAAGTCTTAAAAGTATAGAAGAGGAAATAAATTCTGTTGTGTTATCAATTCACAAACATGAGCTGTCAACATCAAAGCTTGAAGCAGAAATTGAGATGAATATTAATAAATTATGGGAGGAATATGAATTAAGTATTGCTCAGGCAGTAAAATATAGAAGAGAGCTAAGTAATATGACTGAGGCAAATAAAAGGTTGAACCAACTGAAAACTAGTATTAAAGAGCTTGGAGATGTTAACGTTAATTCTATTGAGGAATATAAACGTGTAACTGAAAGATATAATTTTCTAACCCTACAAAAGGATGATTTATGCAATGCGGAGGAAACCCTTCTAGGTATGATTAATGAAATTACCAGGAAGATGGAAATACAATTTATTGAAGGATTTAGAATAATTAGGGAGCACTTTGGTGCAACATTCAAGGAACTATTTGGCGGAGGATACGCAGACTTAAAACTAGAAGGGGATGACGTGTTAAATACTGGAATCGAAATTATTGTTCAACCTCCAGGCAAAAAACTTCAAAGCTTGTCATTGCTCTCCGGAGGAGAGAGGGGACTTGCAGCAATAGCACTTGTATTTGCTATTCTTAAAATGAAGCCTACTCCATTTTGTGTTCTTGATGAAATTGAAGCTGCATTAGACGATGCTAATGTAAACAGATTTGCTAAGTTTTTAAAGGAGTATGCGAAAAAAACTCAATTTATAATGATAACCCATAGAAAGGGTTCTATGGCTGTTGCTGATGCTCTATATGGTGTTACAATGGAGGAAAAGGGTGTGTCTAAAATGATATCACTAAGATTAAAGGAGGAATTAAAGGATGAGTTGGCTTGATAAATTAAAGGATGGTTTATCTAAGACAAGAAATAATATTGCTGAAAAGGTTGAAAATTTATTAAGCTTTTCTAAAAACATAGATGAAGAGCTTTTTGAAGAACTTGAGGAGATATTGATTACTTCAGATATTGGGGTAAAAACTACAGCTAAAATAATTGAAATGTTAAGAAAACGAATAAAAGAAAGAAAGATAAATGAAACTGATAAGGTTAAGGAATTGCTTAAGGAAATAATAATTGAAATTACTGGAGAAGAAATAAAGAATATAGTTCCAAAGAAAATACCAGCAGTGTATATGGTTGTTGGAGTTAATGGAGTAGGGAAGACCACATCAATTGGGAAAATGGCATTTCATTTAAAAAATAAAGGTTATAAAGTAATGATGGCAGCTGGAGATACTTTTAGAGCTGCAGCAATAGATCAGCTTGAAGTATGGGGTGTAAGAGCGGGAGTTGAGGTTATTAAGCATAAGGAAGGGTCAGACCCAGCTGCAGTTATATATGATGCAATACAATCTGCTAAAGCAAAAAATATTGATATACTAATATGTGATACTGCAGGGAGACTTCATAATAAAAAGAACCTTATGGAGGAGCTTAGAAAAATAAACAGGGTAGTTGACAGAGAGTATTCAAATGCATATCGACAAACCTTTCTTGTTCTTGATGCAACTACTGGGCAGAATGCATTACTTCAGGCGAAAGAATTTATTGAAGTTGCAGATGTAGATGGGCTCATCTTAACGAAACTAGATGGAACTGCAAAAGGTGGGGTAGTTATTGCTATAAATGATGAATTAAGTATACCAGTTAAGATGATCGGGGTTGGAGAAGGTATTGATGACCTGCAGGAATTTGATCCTAAGGCTTTTGCAGATGTTATACTTTAATTTTACATGTTAAGTAAAAATACTTGACACCCTATTTGATTTTTGGTATTATCATTTAGGGATGTGTTAATATGATAGATAAAATTAGTGAAATGTCACTGCATCTTGATTTTTACGGTAGTTTGCTTACTGAAAAGCAAAAACAGGTTATGGGTTATTATTTTGAAGAGGATATGTCCCTTGGAGAAATTTCTGAAGAGCTTCACACTTCAAGACAGGCAGTATATGACTTAATCAAGAGAAGTGAAAAGATTTTAAGAAAATATGAAGCAGAGCTAGGGTTAATTAACAGATTTATGGCCCAGAAGGAAAAGCTTATTGAAATTAAAAAAATATTGATAAACTATCATTCTCATGATGATTTAAATAGGGCAATTAATTTAGTAAATGAAATTATCGAAATGTAATAGGAGGGCTTGGAATGGCTTTTGAAGGGTTAACTTCTAAACTGCAATCTGCATTTAAAAAATTAAAAAGCAAAGGAAAGTTAACTGAAAAGGATGTTAAGGAAGCAATGAGAGAGGTCAAAATGGCACTTCTTGAGGCGGATGTTAACTATAGGGTAGTTAAGGACTTTATAAATATTGTAAGTGAAAGAGCAGTTGGCGTTGAAGTAATGGAAAGCTTGACCCCTGGTCAGCACATTATAAAAATTGTTAATGAAGAGCTTATATCACTTATGGGAAAATCAGAGAGCAAATTAAATACAACTACAAATCCACCTACTATTATTATGTTAGTAGGACTTCAAGGAGCTGGGAAGACTACAATGGCAGGAAAACTAGCCCTGCATCTTAAAAAGCATAATAAAAAGCCACTGCTAGTAGCTGGGGACATATATAGACCAGCAGCTATAAAGCAATTACAAGTGCTTGGGACTCAAATTGATGTTCCAGTTTATACTCTTGGTGATAAGATAAACCCTGTAGACATTGCCAAGGGAGGGATTGAGCAAGCGAGAAAGTTTGCAAACGACTATGTTATTATAGATACTGCTGGAAGGCTTCACATTGATGAAGAACTTATGAATGAGCTTAAAAATATTAAGTCTATTGTTAATCCAAATGAAATTTTACTTGTAGTAGATTCAATGACTGGCCAGGATGCAGTAAATGTTGCAGAGCAATTTAATAATTTACTTGATATAACAGGAGTAATTCTTACTAAACTAGATGGAGATACAAGAGGTGGAGCTGCAATATCAGTAAAAGCAGTTACAGGCAAACCAATAAAGTTTTCTGGTACTGGTGAAAAACTTACTGATCTTGAAATATTTTATCCAGATAGAATGGCTTCAAGAATTCTTGGAATGGGTGATGTATTAAGCTTAATTGAAAAAGCACAGGAAGCAATTGATGAAAAAAGCGCTGCTGAGCTTCAGGAAAAGCTTATGCATGATGGACTTACCCTTGAAGATTTCCTAGAGCAAATGCAGCAAATGAAAAAAATGGGACCACTAAAGGATTTAATGAAAATGATTCCTGGACTGGATTCTAGCAAGCTCGGGGACGTTGAAATAGATGAAAAGGAGCTTGCACATGTTGAAGCAATAATAAAGGCTATGACAAGGGATGAAAGAAGAAACCCAACAATAATAAATGCAAGCAGGAAAAAGAGAATTGCAAAGGGTTCAGGTACTAGAATTCAAGATGTAAACCAATTGCTTTCAAGATTTGAACAGTCTAGAAAAATGATGAAGCAATTTGGTGACATGGGTAAAATTGGAAAAAAAGGAAAAATGAAATTTCCTTTCTTTAAATAAATAATTTTGTGACATATGATAAGGAGGTGAAATAAATGGCAGTTAAAATAAGACTAAAAAGAATGGGTGCTAAGAAAGCTCCTTTTTACAGACTAGTAGTAGCTGATTCAAGGTCTCCAAGAGATGGAAAATTTATTGAAGAAATAGGATACTATAATCCAATAACAAATCCAGCAGATGTAAAGATTGACAGTGAAAAAGCTAAGAAGTGGTTATCAAATGGTGCTCAGCCATCAGATACTGTTAAAAGCCTGTTTAAAAAAGCTGGTATTATTGAATAATTGGAGGTGCATTTACTGTGCGCGAACTAGTTGAGCTTATTGCTAAATCATTAGTTGACAATCCAGAGGCTGTGCAGGTAAATGAAATTTCAGGAGAGCAATCAGTTATACTTGAATTAAAGGTAGCTCCTGAAGACATGGGTAAGGTTATCGGAAAACAGGGAAGAATTGCAAAAGCAATTAGAACTGTTGTAAAGGCAGCTGCTACAAAAGAGAATAAAAGAGTGGTTGTTGAGATATTATAAGAGGAGTTAGGATAACCTAACTCTTTCTTATAGGTTTAGGCTTATTTTCATAAGCCTAAACCTATAAGAAAGAGTGAAAAAATTTATAAATAGTGTGGTGATGTTATGTTAAATTATTTAAGGCTAGGACAAATAATTAATACCCATGGGGTAAGGGGGGAAATAAAGGTATTCCCACTAACAGATAATATTAACCGTTTCGGTAAACTAAAAGTTGTTTATATGAAACAAGCTGATGAATTTAAAGCATACAAAGTAGAAGGGGTTAAATACTTAAAAAACCTTGTTATTTTAAAGCTTGAGAATATAAATGAGATGAATGAAGCGGTGAAGCTAATAGATAGTTATTTATATATAGATAGGGAAAATGCTGTAAAGCTATCAAAGGATACTTATTTTATTGCTGATTTAATTGGAATGGAGGTATACACTCTTAGTGATGAAAAGCTAGGAAGTATAACAATGGTATTCCCTACTGGAAGCAATGATGTATATGAAATAAAAAAGGATGACGGAAAAACCTTTTTAATACCAGCGATTAAGGATGTAGTAAAGGAAGTTGATCTTGAAAAAAGGAAAATGAGAATTGAACTTCTTGAGGGATTATTATGATATTTGATGTTTTAACATTGTTTCCAGAAATGTTTGAATTGTTCAATCATAGTATAATAAACAAGGGAAGACAAAATAAATTGATACAAATAAATTTGTTTAATATTAGAGACTTCACAAGCAACAAACATAAAAAGGTTGACGATTATCCATATGGCGGAGGCTCGGGAATGGTAATGCAAGCAGAACCTATTTATAATTCCATTGATCATATAACTAAAGAATATGGTCATAAGCCATATACAATTTTATTATCACCTAGGGGTAAAAGGTTTAATCAGGAAACTGCTAAGGAGCTATATTTAAAAGAACATATTGCACTGGTTTGTGGTCATTATGAAGGTATAGATGAAAGAATTATGAGTTTGATAGATTGTGAACTCTCAATAGGAGACTTTGTATTAACTGGTGGAGAGATTGCTAGTATGGCTGTAATTGATGCTGTAGCCAGGTTAGTACCTGGAGTGTTGTCTTCTAGCCAAAGCTATGAGGATGAATCCTTTTATTCAGGACTTTTAGAATATCCTCAATATACAAGACCGGAGAATTTTTTGGATATGAAGGTTCCTGAGGTTCTAATATCTGGTCATCATGAAAAAGTAAGACAATGGAGAAGATATCAATCATTAAAGATTACATTAGAAAGAAGACCAGATTTGTTAAAGAATATTCAGTTAAACAAGGAAGACATTAAAATGCTTCAAAATATAAAAGACCTAAAAAATGAAAGTAAATAGCACAAGTTAATTATTGCTATCGAAATTTATTTGTGTTATAATAAACAATGTGTTATTACGGGCGGTCCTCTGCAGGGTATGCTGCAAGAACGTCTTAGAGGGAAGGAGGTAAGAACATGGAGATAATTAGAGCTATCGAAGCTGAACAATTAAAAAAAGAGGTTCCACAATTTAGAATAGGTGATACTGTTAAGGTTCACATAAGAATTAAAGAAGGAACTAGAGAAAGAATTCAGATTTTCGAAGGTATTGTTTTAAAGAGACAGAATGGTGGAATCAGAGAAACATTTACTGTTAGAAGAGTTGCTTATGGTGTTGGAGTTGAAAAAACTTTTCCAGTTCATTCACCAGTAGTTGAAAAGGTTGAAGTAGTAAGAAGAGGTAAGGTAAGAAGAGCTAAGCTATTCTATCTAAGAGAAAGAGTAGGTAAGGCTGCTAAGGTTAAGGAATTAATCCGTTAATCATGGGACTGCTTTTGCAGTCTCATTTTTTTTGCTAATTATAACATATTTGATGTATTTATATTTGTCGTATAAAATAAAGGTATAGATTGGGAGTTAGGAGGTTTACATATATGATTATACAATGGTATCCAGGGCATATGGTTAAGACCAAAAGAGAAATTCAAGAGGTTTTAAAGCTCATAGATGTAGTTATAGAGCTTCTTGATGCGAGGATTCCTCTAAGCAGTAAAAATCCAGACATGGATGAACTAATTGGAAATAAGCCAAAGGTGGTATTACTAAATAAATGTGAATTGGCAGAGGATCACATAACAAGAGAGTGGATTGAATATTATAAGGAAAAAGGTATTGCTGCATTTGATATTGATTCATTATCAGGTAAAAATATTAATAAAGTATATGGAGTAGTTAGAGAAGCGGTAAAAGAAAAGTTTAATAGAAAGGCAGAAAAGGGAATTGTTGGCCAGCCAGTTAGGGCAATGGTTGCAGGTATACCTAATGTAGGTAAATCCTCATTTATAAATAAAATATCTTCAAGAGCTGGAACTAAAACAGGTGACAAGCCAGGTGTTACAAGAAGCAAACAGTGGATAAAGGTAAATAAGGAATTTGAGTTGCTGGATACTCCAGGTATATTGTGGCCAAAATTTGATGACGAAAATGTTGCTCTCCACTTAGCATATACCCGTGCAATTAAGGATGAAATACTTGACACAGAGGAATTGGCAGTGAAGTTTATTGAGGAGCTATTAGTTATTAAACCAAAGACTCTAATTGAAAGATATAAAATGGAAATAAAAGAGGACCCTCTAAGCACATTACTTGAGATTGGAAAAAGAAGGGGATGTGTAATATCAGGTGGGGAAATAGATACACTTCGAACAGCCAATATAGTATTTGATGATTATAGAAATGGAAAGCTAGGGAGAGTAAGCTTGGAAAGGCCTGAAAAGGAGAGTGGGAGTGAAGTTGAATAGCTATACAATTTCTCAACTTACAGAAATGCTAGGTGATTGTACATATGAGGAATATATTAAAATAAAGAACATAATTAAGGAGGATTCAAGGAAAAACGTAAAGAATCTAGTTGAAAGAACTGAAAAGAGATTTCTTAATTTAGAAAAGCTTAAGATGGAGTATGAAGCAAGAAAAAAATTCGAATTAGAACTTATGGAGCAAAATTATAAATATATCGCTGGGGTTGATGAGGTGGGCAGAGGACCTTTGGCCGGTTCTGTATATGCTGCTGCGGTAATACTGGACTTAAGTGAAGATATATATGGTATTAAGGATTCAAAAAAGCTTTCGGAAAAACAACGTAACAAATTATCCCTGAAAATAAGAGAAAAATGTCTGGCATATTCAATAGCATTTGCTTCTAGAGAAGAGATAGATAATTATAATATTTTAAATGCAACAAAGCTTGCTATGAAGAGAGCCATAGAAGGTTTAAAAATTATTCCGGATTATATACTTGTTGATGCAATTACAATAAATGGGGTTGAGATTCCTCAGAAACCAATAATAAAGGGTGATGATTTATCAATTTCAATTGGAGCAGCATCAATTATTGCAAAGGTAGAAAGGGACAATTATATGGATCAAATGTCCAGTATATACCCAGGATATTTTTTTGATAGTAACAAAGGCTATGGAACTAAAGAACATACTGATGCAATTAAAAAAT
>JARDZI010000049.1 GCA_029240935.1 Clostridiales bacterium | reverse complement strand
TATAATCATCCCCATAAAAAATACTATACATTATTTTAAGCATATTATAAAGTATTATTCTAAATTAAATTTTGTTAACTTTTTTTGTGTTATTTTTACGTTTATATTTGTAGGGTAATGCGTAACAAATCACTTTTAAATATGGGTACGAATATGGATATTACGTAGGGGCGAACACTGTTCGCCCCTACAGCACAAAGTAATAAAATGTTTTAGTTTACATAAAACATATAGACAACTTGGGACCCATTCTTCCTAGTATGTAAAATTCTGCTATCCAACATAAACAAACAATATATTAAAACTCCTTATTCCTATAAATTTTAATCGATACTTCCATTGATAGGATCAACACAATCATTATAATTATTGCTGTAAATACCTGAAGCATCCATACTGGATTTCTTTCAATGAAAGAAACTACCTTCAATGCAATACTGCTATTGGGGTTTTCTTGAAGTGTAGATACAATTATGTTTGGAACAAACAGAAATAACATATATAATACAATATTGAATATTTTTAATTTCAATGAACCAAGTTTAAAGAACAATGGGTAGTAAACAGAATACATTAGCCCTACACTTATAAAAATTCCTAGTATATCGGATAGCTCCATGAATCTCATACTAGGAATAATATTTAAAGTCGTAATTATAGCCCCTTCTATTCCAGTAATAATTACTCCCAACACAAAGAAGAGGAACACTGCAGCATATTTGGCTATAACAATACTGTCTCTTCTAACTGGAAGGCTGTTAAGTATTATTTCAGACTTGTTTTTCTCATCATATCCATTTGAGTAAATTATCAATAAATAGGTAATAGATATTCCAGAAAACATGTATGCTCCTCTTGCAGCCATAGTGCTCGGGAAAGCAATCAAAGCAAAAATCCCATAAAACATTGCATATAAAAAGCTTTTCTTCTGAATTAAAATATCCTTTAATATAAGATTTATCACGTTAACACCTCATTTAAAAATTATCTTGTTCCCTTTACTGTATATACTAATATGTCATCTAGGGATGGCTTTTCTATTAATATACTGTTTTTAAAAAGCTTTCTTACTCCTTCAACATTGTTAGTTAAGCCTTCAAATCCAAATGAATTTTCTCTTAGCCCTACAAATTCTTTTTTTGTATCCCCATCAAGCAATTCCTTGCCTCCCTTTACAATTCCATACTTCTCCATAATAGAATCTTTTGGCTCTGAGAAAATAATCTCTCCTTCGTTAATAAAGGTTATATAATCTGCAACCTTCTCAAGGTCAGTTGTAATGTGTGTTGAAAAGAATACTCCTTTATTTTCATCCTGCATTATTGAGCATAATATATCCAGCATCTCACTTCTAAACACAGGATCAAGACCTGAGGTTGGCTCATCCATTAGGATTAGCTCTGCATGGTGAGACAGGGCAATTGCAAGTGAGTACTTCATTTTCATTCCCTTTGATAATTCCTTTATTTTCTTCTTAGCTGGAAGATTAAATTCTTTTATATATTTGTCATAGGTTTTGTTATCCCACTGTTTATAGAAGGGAGCAATTATCCTCTTCATTTCCTCAAGGGTTATTTCCTCATAAAAATAGTTTTCATCATAAACGAAACCTATCTTTTCCTTTACCTCCTTTTCGTGGAGCATATTATCCATTCCAAATATGTTTATTGTTCCTGAATTTTTTCTGATTAGGTTCATTATAAGCTTTATTGTAGTACTCTTACCCGCTCCGTTTGGACCAATAAAACCCATTATATACCCTCTTTCAAGCTTGAAGCTAATGTCCTTTAAAGTAAATTCCTTATATTCTTTTCTTAAATTTTTAACTTCCAAAACACTATTCATTTTTATTTTCCCTCCTCATACATCAGTCTAAGCATTTCAATCAAATCCTCAAGAGATATATTCAAGTCCTTGCTTTCTTCAATAACCTCTATTAATTTTTCTTCCATCATCTTTATTTTTTTCTCTTTTATTAGTTCCTTGTTTTGTGAGGATACAAAAGAACCTTTTCCAGGGACAGTCTCAATAAACCCCTCGTGTTCAAGCTCCTCATAAGCCCTTTTAGTTGTAATTACGCTAATTTGCAGCTCCTGAGCAAGCCCTCTGATGGATGGTAATGCCTCACCCTCTTCAAGCTCACCTTTTATAATATTATTTTTTATCTGCTTTATTATCTGCTCATATATAGGTTCCTGAGATGAATTTGAAATTATAATATTCATAAGCTTCTCCCTTTCAAGTGTATATATCGTATATACTGTATATGTACCTTATATACAGTATATACGCATGTATATTATATGTCAATACTGTTTAAAATTTATTTTTGTTAAATCACCCTTGAGTTTGTGACTTTGAATTAAGTGGACATCTGTGGGGTAATGCATAGTAAATTACAAGCCAAACCGTAGGGGCGAACAGTGTTCGCCCGTGAGGTATCAGAATTTTGGACTAAGTCTGTATCATAATACCCACTTGCGGACAAACACTGTTCGCCCCGGTAAACCACAAGGTGCCAGCCTCATCAGATATCAGATTTGTAAATCTGATATCTGATGAGGCTGGCACCAAATCCATTAAAACCACTTTTTTTTCTTAAAATAAAAAATCTCCATAACAGCGATAACTGCCATCAACCCTAGAGTTGCGAAGTATCCATACCTTGTGCCAAGCTCTGGCATGAACTTGAAGTTCATGCCGTAGATACCTGCAATTAGGGATAGGGGCATCATTATTGTAGTTATCATAGTAAGAACCTTCATTACCTCATTCATCCTGTTTGATATTTGGGACATATATAAATCCATGGTGCTTGCTAGTAAATCTGTGTATGTATCAAGTAAGTCATATATTCTTAGCATATGGTCATAAACATCCATATAATAAAGCCTGTTCTCTTCTTGTATAAGGTCAAAGTCATGCCTTAAAAGTATGTTTAATACTTCCCTTTGAGGTGATAAAACCTTTCTCAGCTTTAGTATGTTTCTTTTTAAAACTAATATATCGTCTTGAACCTGTCTTTTAGGTTCTTTCAATATAGTTTCCTCTATATCATCTATTTTGTCCCCTATACTGTCTGTAAGAGGAAAATAATCATCCACTAAAGTGTCAAACAAGTTATAAAGAATAAAATCTATGCCTTTTTCAAATATATATGGACCATTTGTTATTCTTTCCATTGTGTCCCCAATAACCTTGAGTTTATTCCAATGAAGTGTAACAATATAATTATCACCAAGAAAAATGTATACCTCAGAATATGTAAAATATTTATTTATGTCTCCTCCAATAAATTCATTAAGAACAATAAAGTAATAATCCTTGTAATTAACAACCTTAGGGCGTTGAATCCTATGAACACAATCCTCAATTGCAAGGGGGTGAAACTTAAAGACATCTCTAAGCAAGTTCATTTCCTTTTCGTCAGGCCTTTCCATATCAACCCATATCTTTTCTCCGCTAATCAATGCAGACTTAATACTCTTAATTGATGAATTCTCAACTATTTTTCCATTTTCATATAAAATATTCTTTATCATATAAATACCTCACACTCTATTTCATTCTATAAATTACTTAGAAATATTATATCACAATTATATATACTAAATTAGCATAGCAAATTCTAAACCACCATATTTATAAAGAGAAGCATTATTTTAGAGAGGTAGTATGAAGCGCTCTGCATTTTTTGAAAAAACAATAATACTGACCCTATCAAATATAATAACTGGTACATTAACATTTGCATTTTCCATAATACTTTCAAGGGAAATTGGCTCAAAGGGAGTTGGCCTCTATCAGCTTGTAATGCCTGTTTATATGCTTTTTTTATCTTTCACAGGTGGAGGAATAACTGTAACTGTTTCAAAAATAGCTGCTGAAAAAAAGGCTGTTGGCAGCTATAATGAACTATATAAGACTGTTAAGGCACTCTGTGTATTCGAATTTATTTGGTCATTGGTTATTACAGCATTTGTATTATTGGGTTCAACCTTTATATCCTCAACAATACTTGCTGATAAAAGAACTTTATATGGGATAATTGCCTTTTGTCCAGCGATTGTAATTGTATCCATTTCCTCAGTTTTTAAGGGAGCATTTTATGGACTTCAAAGAGTTATAGAGCCTGCACTAATTGATATAGTAGAAAAAATAGGGAGGGTTTTACTAATATTCCTATTTGTTAGGTTCACTAGGAATTCAGGAATTGAGGTTACATCTGCAGCAGCCGTATTTTCATTGAGCTGTGGTGAATTAATAAGTTTCCTTTTATTTTTTATTTGTTATAAAAATTTCGTAAGAAAACACCCTGGATACGGGAAAAGTGATAACAGTCCTCAGCTAATATTAAATGTTTTAAAGCTCTCCGTTCCCCTTGCTTTAACTGGAATACTCTCTACAATTTTCAGCACCCTTGCTACTGTTATGATTCCAAAGAGGCTGCAAGCTGCAGGTATGCCATATGAAAGTGCATTGTCCCTCCTTGGAAAGCTTCAAGGTATGGCATTAACAATAGCATTTTATCCAACCATAATTATAGGAGCCATCAATGTGCTGCTTATACCCTCCATATCTGAAGCAGTTGCATTTAAAAAAAACCATATTGTTAATCATAGAATAAATATATCTCTAACCATAGCCTCAGTTGCTGCATTTTCCTCTGCAGCCATAATGATGGCTATTCCAGGAAGGCTCGGACAATTCCTGTATAAGGATCCTGCAGTGGGAGAAATACTTAGAGTATTAGTGCCAGGAATCCCTATAATATACATAGAGATGGTAACCTTCTCCATACTTAACGGTTTAGGGAAACAAACCAAGCTGCTTATTAACTCAATAATTCTTTCCGCTACAGAATTAACTCTTATTTATATTTTTCTAGGAATACCCTCCCTTAACATAAAGGGTTATGCAGTAAGCTTTATAATATCAGGTATCTTGGGATTGATTCTAAGCTTTATAGTCATAAGAAAAACTGTAGAATTTAGACTTAATCTGTATAGCTGCTTGATTCTTCCAATGTTGTGCTCTGTTTTGTTATTTATCCTTACCACATTTTTTCTTGATAAATTAAGCAGTACCCCATTAATTGTTTTACTTAGTTATGCATTTTATATGATAATTTATCTGCCTATGTATAGCTACTCAAAAAAGCAATACAGATAACCCGGTAATTTCTTACCGGGTTTATCTGTTAAAATATAATTGTAATAACAGCTTGACCTGCCATACATTAAAGAATATTATTTTTTTAATAGAACATATTAGCGGTTCCAACAAGGTATATGACCTTGCTGAGTTAGATAAAAAAGCAGATATGGATAAGATTTTTTACAAACAACGTTGGATAAATGAAGATAGGCTGGGACAAAATCTAATTATGACATTTTCACTAAAGTATAGAAATTATCAGCAGACCATCCGAAATCGCCAAGTGGAACGTGCACAGAAGGTTATCGACACTAATCCTAAAAAACTAAAAAAATGTAATGCCAATGATTATAAGCTCTTCATTTCAAAGTCTTACTGTACCCCTGATGGAGAAGTAGCTGATAAAGAATTATATGATATTGATACTAATTTAATTGCGCAGGAAGCAATTTATGATGGCTTCTATGCAGTATGTACTAACCTTGAGGACGATGCCTCGTCCATTATCAAAGTTAATAGAAGACGTTGGGAAATCGAGGAATCCTTCCTTATCATGAAGTCGGAGTTTAGGGTAAGACCAGTATATTTACAGAGAGCTGATAGAATTGATGCACATTTTACAACCTGCTTCATTTCCTTGATGATATGCAGGCTGTTAGAAAAGAGACTTTCAAAAAAATATACCTATAGTGAAATTATATTGGGACTTAGAAACATGAATTTTTACGAAATTAAAGAAGAAGGCTATATCCCTACCCATACAAGAACTGATTTTACAGATGATTTACACGATAAATTTGGGTTTCGGACAGACTTTGTGGACAACCTATTTTATTTCATAGAAAAGCATACCTTTCAGCATGTAAAGAGCCAAAAGGTATGCTTTTGTGTGTTGAATTATACTTTTCTATGCTGACGGCTGGAAAGCCTATAAAACTGGCAAATGCTTATACTATTCATCATTCGGCAGATGTTAGCATATTAAAATAACTCTATTCTATCTCCCACCAGCCAACCCAACGGCTCGCCTCAGGCTCGAAACCTAATTTGAGAGTCTTTTCCATAATAGCATCCTGCTCAGCTCGCCAATTCGGATTGTTCAGAATATTTCTGGCAATGTAAAATTCGTTGTCATGCAGGGGCATGTCATATAAATCAATGCGGTTGAAATCCAGCTCAGGTAAAAGAGATTTAGAAATAATGTATTCTCTATACTCGTTGAAGATTGTTTCCATAAGGCTAAATCTTCCCTGCCAATCCGTAGTAACGGACAACAAATCAAAATGTGAACTTAAGACCGATATCTGCGAGGGCAATTTGCCGAATGCCCATCTCAAATGCTTGCGGTATGGATAATATTGATGGCATATCATAAATCCTATGTCAAGCAATGCTTTTACAGCGTCTCCGAGCGGAATGTAAGCGTCTAAAAAATGCCTGCGGTCTACGCATTTTCTCATTTCATGAATGCCGTCTCCCACAAAATTATTCAATTTTGAAAGTAACGCTTTTTTCCACAGAATCTCTGGCATTTTCTCCGGCACGGTCATTCTGCGGAGCCTGCCGAGTCTGTCCTGGGGGTCGTGATAAACAGGGTTGTTCTGTATCTCAAACAATGATTCAAATTCCAAGTCCTCCCAAGAAACATTGCCCTCGGAAAGGATTTTTTCACCCTTACCACTGAACATCCATGATAACGGATGTACGCATATTATTGAGCCTCCCTGTTGCCACAGGTTTGTTTCAGCTAAACATTTATCAAGGTCTATCTGTAATAAACCGTTCTTTTTCCATATTTCATCGGGAAGATAAATAACCGCTTCAACATCAGATAGTTCATCGTCAATACCCAAAGCTACAGATCCAAGAATCATCATGCTTGCCTCAGGCAAAATATCAGAATGACGGCTACGAATCAATGGCATAATGATATTGTCGAAATACTCAATACTTTTTTTATTCATTTTTACTGACTCCTTTTTTTTTAGATTCTTACAACTAAAAATGCAGAACCAGTAATGTTGTTAATGGCCAAGCCTACTCCATACAAATGCCATTAACTAAACAAACGGTTCTGTATGGAGTTGAGTTTGAAGACGGTAAGCCTATGAATATACATTTACTTTCCCCCTTGAACAAAATAAAAATTTAACCTGTAATCATACATAAACAGGCAACCACCTGATTACAATTCTTTTCAGTATAGTTTTTCTCCCTATATTATACCGAGAAAAAAATTAAAAGCATATATATATGAATTTTTTATAATTAGTCATAAAGAAAAGAAGAACGAGTGCTGGCAGCCTTGGCCACCTTTTCTTATCGAGCTTGCTCATCCTTCCCCTTACTATATATTATACTATCAAATTAGGCTTTTCTCAATATTTTGTATTATACATTTTTATCCACCAAACTACTCTGTTCGACAATTTCATACAACTTTTTCATATCTTCAGGCAATTCAGCCAATACCTCCACATCAATATTATCTCTTAAACTAGAAAATCTTAGCCTATGAGCATGAAGTGCTTGCCTGTCAATATATTCACTAACATTACCATAGAGAGAATCTCCAACTATTGGATGACCAATAGTTTTCATATGAACTCTTATCTGATGTGTTTTTCCAGTTTCCAGCCTGATTGATAGTATTGACATATTATCCGAGGATACCAAAGCCTCATAGTGGGTAACTGCCCTCTGTCCTCCCTCCATTACTTCTCTTTTCATTGATTCAGGTGCAGGTCGATCTATTGGCATATCAATTGTGTCTTTACCCTCAAGTCTTCCCTCTACTACCGCAATGTAGGTTTTCTCAATTTGATTATTGTCTAGTTTCTTTGCCATTCCTTGATGGGCATACTGGCTCTTTGCTATTATCACCAGTCCTGAGGTATCTCTATCAAGTCTGTTAACTAATCTTACTATACAGTCTTGATTAGTTATTTTAAAATAATTCATAATACCATTTGCAAGTGTGTTTTCAATATGACTTCTAGTTGGATGAACCACCATAAATGGAGGTTTATTTACTATCAATAAATCCACATCCTCATAGGCTACCTCAATGGGTATATCCTGGGGAATAATATCCTGTGTTTCCTTTGTCTCCAAAATAACATCTATCTTGTCCCCTTCCTTAAGTAAATCATTGCTCCTCGCCAGGGTGCCATTTATTGTAATTAATCCTCCTCTTATTAGCTTTCTTGTAAGTCGGGTTGACATATTGCCTTGAAATTTTAAATAATTAACCAGTTTTCTATCTACATGCTCATTACTTATAACAAATGTGAGATTCCTATTCATATTTTTCTCCTCTTTCTAAAAGGTTTTCCTCTGTAAATTCTAATTTATATTATCATTCTTTACAAGCTTTTCTCCAGATATTTGTTCAGCTAAATTAATTATATACTTTAATATTGCTTCATCTCCAGTTAAAGTTATAGATATGTTGTTCTGATTCCAGCTTAACAATGCTTTTTCATCTTCAATCATAAACTCAGCAGGGAATTTCCCCAGGGCTGAATTAGGTTTAATTTGAATTTTTTCTCCCTTTTCATTTAAATATATTCTATACCCTTCCTTAAAATATATGCAATAGAAGGATGGCTTTTTCACAGGAGGAACAACACCAATTTCTGATGGAATTAGTCCTATAGGTAGTTGCTCTGGAAGTATTAATTTAAAATTCATATACTTTTGTGCTTCTTTAAAGGTTTCCATATGCTTAGAAAGAACCCCATCATCTACTACCTGTAGTTGGGGTAAAGATTCTATACTAAAGACATTAGGATTAACCGGTTCATTTACATTGAAATATTCAAAACTACTTTTCGAAACTACAACGTTATCAATAAAATATTCTTCAATATGTGGCAGTACTACCTTATTGATTTCTGTTATCCATAATTTATGCATATAACTATGTCCATCTGCCTTAGACCTAACTCCAATTATCTCTAGCCGTTTACTATCTTTTTCTTCATATCCCAAAAACTCATATTCACCACTTTTTAATATATTAATCATTTTTTTCTCAATCTCAGTTATATAGGGCTCCTCAGGAGGAAAACACTCCTTAGATTTAATGTGGCTGCTGTTGAAATCATAATAAAGATATGTATCATATTTGTAAATCTCTACAGACCTAGATTTTCCGCTGCTTTCAATTCTTAATTTATCTGGAAAAACATATGTGATTTTATTACTTTCAATATTTTTCCCATCACCTATACCATAGGTCTCCTTTTTCTCAGAATATTGAATTGAAGTAATTCTTTCATACTGGTCAGTTATATAAAAACTCTCTATACTTTTTCTATAATCTATTGATAAAATACCTGCAAATAACCCAATTAGAGCAAATATTATAATGATATATTTCATATCCTCAAGCTTTAGTTTTATTAACATCCCCTCATCTCCAAGCCTTTTACTTTATATATATTAGCCTTGTAGAGAGGTTAATTCTTTTTTTATAAAATTCAAGGGGAGATACCTTTAAGTATCTCCCCTAAATTAACCTATTAGTTGGCTGGTATTAATAACTTCTGTCCTACATGAATTAGGTTGAAGTTCTTAAGTTTGTTATATTCTCCAACTTGTT
Source organism: Clostridiales bacterium (assembly GCA_029240935.1). GTDB lineage: Bacteria > Bacillota > Clostridia > Clostridiales > Caloramatoraceae > JARDZI01. The sequence continues at coordinate 5,664 of JARDZI010000049.1, read as the reverse complement.
TGTAGGTTACACCATACTTTTGTGCTATTCTCCAGAGAACATCACCTGGCTTAACAATGTATTCTACAACTTTAGTTGTTGGTGGTGTTACAGTTTCAGTTGCAAATGGTAAGTCAGTTGTTCTTTGGAATCCCTTTAGTTCAGGTGCAACAGTTGGGTTCTTCTTAACATAATTAACCATTGCATCTCTTATTGGTATAGCAAGATTAACAATATTTTTACCCTTTGCAAATACTGTATATCCATCTCCGCCTGTTATCATAAAATCATTTGTAACTACTGAATATAATTTATTTGTATCTATCTTTTCGCCATTTTCAAGTGCCATAGCAATTACTCTTTCACCCTTTGGTTTTGATAAATCATATTTTACATATACTCCAGCAATTTGTCCAAAGGATATCTTTTCATTTCCTATTCCAACTTCAATGGCTTCTTTTAACTGCGCTCCAGTTAAATCTACTGTAACTAGCGTGTTATCAAAAGGCATGAATTCATACATCTTTCCAACAGTTAAATCACCTTTTTCTATTGAAACTCTGAGTCCTCCGCCATTTTGTATACCAATCTGTGTTTTTGCTACCTTTCTCATAAGGTCAGCAGCCCACTCTCCAAGTAAATTAGGAGTAGCATTGTCCTTAATCATGTCAACCTTAACAACTCCAATTTTCTCTGAAAGGATTGGGTCAAGGTCTGCTGTGTATTTTTCAAACATAGCCTTTACATCTGCATCAGCAGTTAATGTAGCAGTTCTATTATAAAGTTTGTCTAATGATACAAAACTTGCTACTAACTTATTTGTACTCTTATCTAATATAAATTTAACATTTCCTAAGTCACGTCCATTGTAATATGCCTCAACTACTGGTATATTATTGACACTTCCTACAACTTCCTTATGTGAATGTCCTGCAATTACTGCATCAAGTCCTGGAACCTTAGTTATGTCTGCTGCTTCACCTGTTATAACACCAGTCTTACTATCCTGAGAAGCACCTAAATGGGTTAATGCTACAACAACCTGAGCTCCATCTGCCTTAACCTTCTCTATAAGTCCAGGAAGTATCTCAACTGGATCCTTAACTACTATATTAGCTACATACTCTGCCTTTACTAGTGTTGGTAATTCTTCGGTAATAAGACCTATAAATCCAATCTTTACTCCATCAACCTCAACTATAGTGTAAGGCTTTGCATAATCAACAATTTTGTTTGTTGTCTTATCATAAAGGTTAGCTGCAAGGAATTCGAATCCTCCATCCTTTGCCCATCCAGCTATCTTGTCTGTGCCCCAATCGAATTCGTGATTTCCTATTGCTGAAGCCACCATTCCTGCTGCCTTCAATCCTTCAACTACTGGTTTTCCATTAAGTAAATTTGATTGTGCACTTCCCTGATATAAATCTCCTGCTGAAACGAAAATTGTGTTAGGATTAGCTACCTTTGCCTTCTTAATTTCTCCAACAAGATTAGCTATACCAGCATTCTTTCCATCTAGCTTTAATGAACCATGGAAGTCATTTATTGATAATATGTCTATTACTTTGTATTTGTCTCCTGCTGTAATAATTCCCTTAGCGATTAAATCAATTTCTGTTAATGACTTAACGTTTGGAGTTCTTCCATCAGCCGAAACTGGAAGTGCTATTTTATCTTCATTAATTGCCTTAACAGCTGTTTCTCTTAATTTTGCATCCCAATCATTTCCTATAACCTTCCAATTATTTTCATATTCTGGTTTAATAACACCCTTCTTAACTTCTACAATGTATTTTCCAATTAAATCTCTTACTGCTGCTCCATTAAGAATATCTTTTTCAAGTATCTTTGGAAGCTCTTCGCCTTCCTTATATATAGGTCCATAAGTACTTAACTGGCTGTTTGATCGATAATTGTTAATTGCAAGAGTTAAAACATCATCATCTTTAATAGCTGTTCCATTCATTCTTGTAAGGTTAACTATTCTGCTTCCTGGTTCCTTTGATATATCTACATCATATTTAACTCCTGAGAACATATCATAGTTGTATCCTCTAATATTCTCATTAAATGAAATAGTTAAATCACCTGGTTTGAATGTATTGTAATATGAAGCTGACCATTCCATATAAGCCTTTAACTGCTTGCCAGTCACTTCAACCTTGTATAGAGTATTGTCATATTTGTATATATCTGATGTTCCTGCTTTTGTTATGTCGCCTTCTTTTATATTTGCAGTTGTACTGAAGGCTGCAGCTGCTGATACTTCAGCACCTGTGTAGTACATCTGAACATCATTTATTAACTTAATCATTGCTGTCTCTTGAATCTGTGCTGTTGGTATTCCCTTAACTGCTTCTGGAGCAACTAAGTCTCCACCCTCAAGTTTCCCAATAACAATCTTTGAATCTGATATTGCTTTATCATCATATGATTTTAGCTTTGCAGAAAAATCTGCATCAGGTTCATAATCCTTTGAAGCTATTAAACTTGTTTTAAAATCTGTTGCTTTATTAGCTACAGTATATTTTCCAGTTGAATCTTTTGTGAAAGTAATTTCAAGATTTACTACATTGTCACCATATCTGCCTGGTTCTGAAATCACTACATTATTAACTTTATTTTCTGGAACTACTGAGTGTGCGTGTCCTGCGATGATTGCTGTTAGTTCTGGACATGCTTTTGCAATTACATCAGCACCATCTTCATTTCCATATTCTTCTGTTGGTCCAACATGCATAACACCAATCATTAGATCAACTTTGCCCTTTAAATCAGCTATAGCCTTTTTGGTTTCTTCAATTGGACTTGTTACTTTATAGCCCTCAAGATTTGCTTTATCCCATTTAGTAATGTTAGGATTGGTCATTCCTATTATACCAACCTTAACTCCACCCTTTTCAACTATTGAATAAGGAGCTGCAAGGGCACTTCCATCTGCCTTATATACATTGCCTGTTAAAACTTTTCCATTAAATTGTTTCATAACCTTTTCAAGAGTTGGAACTCCATAATTAAATTCATGGTTTCCAAGTGTCCAAGTATCATATCCAATTAGGTTCATACCAACCATCATTGGATGTAGATCATCCTGGAAGAAAATCTGACTTGAGTTATCCTGGATTGTGTCTCCATTGTCTACAACGATAGTATTAGGATTTGCTTTCCTAATTTCCTTAACTATAGTTGCAACTCTAGCTAAACTTCCATACTTGTATGCACTATTAGTTGCATATTCCCATGGCATAAATCTTCCATGAAGGTCACTTGTTGCAAGAATGTTAATCTTTACTTGATTACTTGCAGCTTTTACCTGTACTCCGCTAAATAGAGAAAATACCATCACCAAAGACAGTATTAAAGCTGAAAGCTTTTTCATGGATTTGAACATTATAGCACCTCCTGATTTTAATAAAAAATTTATAATAAAATTATTATAAACAAAATTATTGGTTCGCCTATGCTTTAAAAAAGCATATTTTTACACCATTTTCAGTTAACATGTCCAAAATTTAGACAAATAAAAGCGAATATAAACATATATTCACCAATTAGCAGTATTTTAAGCTGCTAATAATTACATATTATCATCAGCCTATAAGTATGACATGACAAATTTATTGATATAAGTATAATATAACCTAGATTGGATGCTTTTACAATATAAAATGGATAATTTTTTTTGTGTTTACATAAAATAACTGTTCCGAGTGTAAAAAAACCGGGGTCACCCCGGTTTAAAACTTTAAAACATCATTTTTAATCTTTTTTAACACAGGTGAAAGCGCCATTGTAACAGTTTTCCCCTCAAGATAATTTATAGTTCCAGCACAATTTTTAAAAACCAACTTGTATGCAACTAAGTATTGGTTGATTAATCCATACCTGTCTTTAAAATAATTATTTATTTTTTTCTCTCCATATTTGGGATCTCCTACTATTGGATTCCCAAGCCATGCAAGATGTGCTCTTATTTGATGGCTTCTTCCTGTAATTAGATCAATATCTATCAGGGAGTATTGACCAATGGTGTCTATATTAATAACTTTTGTGATTATTTCCTTTGAGTCTTTGACTCTTTCTTTATAAACTTTAACTCTGTTTGTTTTCTCATCCTTTATTATATAAGCTATATATGTATCATTAACAATCTTGCCCTTAATTAGAGCTGTATAATATTTAGTTATCCCACCATTTCTAATGGTTTCATTAACTGCTTTTAATGTATCATAATTTTTAGCAAACATAACAAGCCCCTCAGTGTTTCTGTCAAGCCTATTACAGGGTGAAGGAGAAAAGGTTTTCTCATCCTCAGGGTTGTATTTTCCAGAATCATAAAGATAAGACATTACTTGATCTGTAAGTGTGATTTCCTTTCCTTCATCCGGGTGTACCAGGAGGCCTGCTTTCTTTTCTACAATTAAAATATTTTCATCCTCATAATCTGTTTTAAAATCATAATCTATTTCAATAAAGCTAAGCTCCTTTTGTTTTTTAACATCCTCAATTTCTATATTAAATTTAACAATATCCCCATCGCTAAGAATATACTTTTGGCTTGATTTACTCCCATTTACAATTATTTCTTTAGTTCTTATTGCTTTATAAATTGCACTTAATGGCATACTTTTTAAATATTTTCTCAAAAACTTATCAAATCTTTGCCCTGCCTCATTTCTTGTTATAACTATTTCCTTCATATTGGCACCTCTTTCCACGACCTTCAATTTATATACTAATATTATATATAATTCTTAAACTAGTCAAATATAATAGGTATAATAGTGCCAGGCACGTGACAAGTGACAAGTTTCAAATTCTAGAATTTGAACTTGTCACTTGTCACGTGCCTGGCACTATTTAGCAGCAACCACTGCCGTATAATTGAGAAACGGAAAATCTTTTCCCAAATATTGAATTTTTATAATCTATTTCAAAGCCTTTTGTGTATCTTGAAGTTTCGCTGTCAAATAATATCTTTATTCCCTCTACTTCATATACATTGTCTTTTTCCTTTGGCTCATCCAGAGTCAATCCAAATGTTGGACCACCTCAGCCAGAACCTGCTACATAAACCCTTACTCCACTTTTTCCTCCCAGCTCTGCCATCTTAGTCTTCAATTCTTCAACCGCAGAAGGTGTTACTTTTATCTCCATAGTTTTCCCTCCAAATACAATTTAATTACCCCCTATGGGTATGTTATATTATATATTATACTACTTAAGCTTGTTTTGCTACAACAATATTATTATTTTTTACAATATATTTTAAATCATGCCTTTTTTACTTTTTATATGAATAATACCATATTAAAATGTCCGTCTGAAGCAAAGCTTCAAGCGGACTGCCTTTTATTTATCCTTTATATAGATATAGTTTATCCAATTTCAAGACTCCCACTTCTATAAGTGGGAGTACCATTTCCTACTTCGGTAGAGGTAGAGTACCCCACCAAAGTCTCAATGTCCAGCTATAGTTGGACGAGTTCACTCTTTTTCAAATTATATTTTTAACCAATTGGTAAATCATTTTTATAAAGCTTATAATCAGCTTTTACACCTTCTCTTTTTGCTATTTCATATAGTCTGTTAAGATGTGCTTCAGCAGCACTTAATTCTGCTATTGCAACTTGTACATCATTTTCTGTTGCATACATAAATTTATTCTCAGCAACAAGTAATTTA
>JARDZI010000350.1 GCA_029240935.1 Clostridiales bacterium | reverse complement strand
CATCTGATACTGGCACTTGGATTTGTATAAAAAATGTACCTCTTGCAATATAAAATTGCATATCATTTGCATAATATCTTATCCCCTCAGAATCTAAAATGGATTTTGCTAATGCTGCTAGTCCCAAATTATTAGTTTCTGCAACTGTAGTAAGCTCTACGTATTCGAATTCTTTATCACTTGGCAGCTGTTCTACTAATTCAATTCTGCAATCCGCACAGGTATGAAATCCTTCTTCGTACTCACTCTTGCATTTTGGACAGAACATATATATATACCTCCATTATTATTTAATAACTGATTAGTATTACAAGATAAATTATGATGGTTCTTTTACACCTATATCACAGTTTTACGATTATTGAACCTCTAAAGAAAATTGTGCAGTTAATTCCCATCCTTAAATTGTGCTTTGCTATTTAATTTGTTTAATATTTTTACTAAAGTAATTAAAATTGAAACTAATAGTCCAACTATTATTCCAACTATTAAACCCACTGCTATACCGTTTCTAAAACCTATTGTAAAAAGCCCTATAATCCCCAATATTAAAACGGGCATAAATGCTGTTCCATTATCATTCATATCTTCTCCCCCTACTTAATAATTCGTTCTAAAATACTGTTGTTCAACAATATAAGAAAATCATGACTTATCATACTCACTTTTATTTTGATGATTTTTAATACTCTCATATTTCATTAATGCGTTTAGTGTTCCATCTTCAACCGCACCACGCACAATGTAGTAAAGTATTGAAAAAAAGAGTATACCTCCTATTATGATGAAACCAAGTATTTCACTCATCTTATCCCCCTTTTCGATTCGCCTTAATTACAAGTTTGAACTGATCTCTAAAGACTTAATAGATGCAACCTGTAAGAATATTCCGAGTCAAAATATTACCTAATTGAATCTTGCAGAATTGTTACTTTTCTATTTGAAGCATCAAGTTCAATTTCACATCCTATTGGTAAAGTCATCATTGGATGTGTATGACAACAATCGAAATCTGCAATAAACGGTAACTTCTTATCGCCCAATACTTCCAATAATATTTCATATGTTTTTCTGCCTGTCTTTTGGTCATCAAATAATTCATGCTTTCCCAGGATTATTCCTGAAATCCTGTCAAAAACGCCATTTACTTTTAAAAAAGAGAAACTTCTTTCTATTGTTGCTGAATCTTTTAAAGAATCTTCTATGAAAAGTATGTCGCCATCCTTTATTTCAGGCATGTATTTACTTCCCCATATTCCTTGTATTGTATTCAAGTTTCCACCTATTACTCTGCCTCTAACAGTGCCTCCATAGACTGTAATCCATTCATTTTCTCTTTTTTCTTTGCTTCTATCTTGTATTTCCCAATTAATACATTCATCTGTCCAATATTTAGGGGTTTCAAATACGTAAGGAATTTTTGTTTTATCCATTGTAATTTCTTTAAAATAATTATATGTAGAATCAACAAATGGTGGTAATTCTCCAAAGGATGCTACTAATGCAGGCCCATAATAAGTATTCATGCCTGTTTGTGCATATATTGCAAGTAAAATCGCTGTAACATCAGAATAGCCTATTATTATTTTAGGATTTTTTTTAAATTCATCATAATCTATATAAGGAAGAATTGAATTTGAATTCATACCTCCAATTGTAGACATAATACACTTTATTTCAGGATTTCTAATTAAATTATTTAATTCCTCTGCTCTTTCTTTAATGCTCCCTGACCTATAGAAATCATGTTTTCCTGTTAAACTTCCTTCTACTATTTTAAAGCCCTTATCCTGCAAATATTTCTTTGCTCTTTCAAATCTTTTAGGACATGTGTATGTTATAGGTGATGATGGTGAAAAAATACCAATAGAATCACCTATTTTTAATTTTGCTATGTTTTTCATTTTGCAGCCCCCCTAATATGTTTTTGTACTTATCGTTTATAATTTTTTACAATTGTAAATTAACCTTATTATACAGGATATGGATAACATTGGCTATAAATCATATTTATGATTTTCAACACTATTCTTTAACATAGCCAAAAGTATACGTAGAAAAGCTGCACTAAAAATTGTATTCTTTCAATTATTAGTGCAGCTTTCCCTCTTATCTTATACGCTAAGTCTTATAAATATCATCATTTTTTCCCTATAATAATAACTACCCGCCTATCTCCTTCAACTTCTAAATTCCCTATGCGTAATTTTTTATTAGGTCTTTCAAGCTCCTCCACCCTTTTGATAAGCTCATCATTATCAATGATAAGCCCTATATTCTGATTCGTCAGTTTAATATTTTGATGGATCAACTCATCAAGAAAAATGTTTTTCTCGCTGAACTGTTCTTGAAACTTTTCATTATTTGAATCCATATTTTTATTTCCCCCTTAAACTTTTTTATTGTGTGATGTATGTTTTAAAGTATTGCCGCAGTAAGCAAGGTATTTCCATGGTAACAAGCATTAATTGAAGCCTAAACATACTTGACAGTAAAGTATACCTAGACGTAAGCACCTAAAGCATCACCAGGCTTGGTTCAGGCCATGTTTTAAAGTATTGCTGCAGTAAGCATGTTCTATGATACCGTAGAAAGCATTGAGCGAGCATCAATAAGACTTAACTTCTTTTAGCTAAAGCTGCGTTAAAAACCTTTTATTGTTTGAGCGCAGCGAGTTTAAAAGGTTTAGCAGCTTTAGCTAAAAGAAGTTTTAGTCTTATATGCGCAGCGAAGCTTTCCTAGGCATCATAGAACATGCGTAAGCTTCAGCAATACTTTAAAACCTCACCTCAGTCTGTAGTTATTGTCCTTCCCCTTATCAACTTCAACTATATAATCCTTGCACATTTCATATATCCTGGAGCCTATACCTTCATCAAAGGTCAAGAGTTTTTCCACCGAAAATTCTGTGCTGACTATAATGGGCAGATGGTTAAGATATCTGTAGTTCAATATCTCAAACATAATGTTGATATCTGAATCGTTGATTTTACCCTTGAACAAATCATCTACAAGCAGCACATCACTGGTTTGGTACTTTGAAACAGTATTTTTATAATACTCATCATCCAGCATGTTCTGCTTTATGCTTGTTATTATATCTCTGTAAGGCATGTACACCACCTTGATATTCTTGTTCAAGAAATTAAGAGCTAAGGCAATGCAGAGATGAGTCTTTCCACTGCCTACCTGCCCGCAGAGCATGATGCTGTTTCTTCTGCTGCTTCGTATATTTTGAAAATCCTTGTAGTAGGTTGTTGCTACATCCTTTGATTTTTGGGAATAATCATTCCAAACCTGAAAATTTCCAAAGGTCTGCTTGCTTTTCTCGGGATTGATGCCTGCTGCCTTCCACTGATTTTTAACCCTTTCAATATCCCTGCATTCACAGCTTTTGGCGAGAGGTGCTGAATCCAGCCTTTCAACAAGAATCCATCCAGTATCCATGCATTTTGAGCATTTATAGGAGCTCGCTCTCCAAGGCTGCTCTTTCTTCATCACTGAGGTTTCTTGGGTCCTTTGGTTTGAAACCAGCGAATTCATTTGAACCTGCTCCATTATTCTTGCCAGAGCTTCCATTGCCACCTTTCTCACCCTCCTTTGGATAGCCTTCTACAGCCCAGTTTTTAAGTATGCCGTTAATATAGGTCATAGTAGGCTTGTTCTTCTCTAAAGCCTTATCTATAGCCCTT
>JARDZI010000349.1 GCA_029240935.1 Clostridiales bacterium | reverse complement strand
TCATCTAATTCATTAACCTCAATTATGTTTGGAATTTCAATTTTATTTACAACCATCTGAGCAATTCTGTCCCCTCTTTTTATTATAAAAGAGTTCTCACCAAAGTTAATCATTATAAGGTTTATTTCCCCTCTATAATCGCTATCAATGGTTCCTGGCGTGTTTACTAGGGATATTCCATGCTTTATTGCCAAACCACTTCTAGGACGTATCTGAGCTTCATATCCAATGGGTATTGCAATAGATATACCTGTAGGCACTAGTTTTATTGCACCTGGGAGGATAACTATTTCTTCTGTTACATTAGCATACAAATCCATTCCTGCAGCACCATCTGTCATAAATCTTGGCAGAGGCAAATCCTTTGCATTTTCTAATCTTTTCAATTGAATATTCATCTTTACCTCCCCAAAAGGTTTTTAAACCTATCTTCATTAATGTTTCTCCCAACAGCGGCAGCTGATAGTATTCCATTCCCAAAAATAAAGTCAATAACCTCAAAAACATCCTCCCTAGATATATTATCAATTTGAGTTAATATTTCCTTTGGTTCATGTACCTTTTGCAGCATTAACTCCGACTTTCCTATACCAAACATTCTACTAGAAACACTTTCCAGTCCTAATATATAATTTCCTTTAAGCTGTTCCTTAGCTTTTTTTATTTCAATATCAGTCATTTTATTAATTAAAATGCTGTGTATTTCTTCCTTTATTAACTCTATTGCACTATCAAGATATTGTCCATTTAATGCAAAATATATATTAAACATTCCAATATTCAAATAGGCTGATGGATAGGAATAAATAGTATATACATATCCCTTATCCTCCCTTAGATTCTGAAATAACTTGGAGCTTGTGTTTCCTCCAAAATAATTATTTATTGCAAGCAAGGTATATAGTTTTTCATTTCCAAGCTCAATACCTCTCAATGTTAATGCAACATGTGTTTGCTCTATATCCTTATTTTTAACAAGTATATTACTATGAATACTAGGAGTAGTTAAAATAATAACCTCATTTTTTCTAGAATTCTCCATTCCAAAACATTTTTCAAGTTTTCCTCTAACCTGCTGACTATTATAATTACCTGCTATGGATATAACTATATTTTCTGGAGCATATGCTGACTCCAAATATTTCTGCAATACTTCCCTATTAATATTATTTATACTTTTATCAGTACCCAAAATTGGGAAGGATAAGGAATCCTCTCCCCATGTAGCTAATGATAATAAATCTAAGACAAGATCCTCAGGAGAGTCCTCATACATATTTATCTCTTCTTGAATAACACTCTTCTCTTTACTAATATCCTCCATGGAAAATCTTGAATTGTGAACAATATCACTTAGCACATCAATACCTATATCAATATGCTCATCTAGAAGTTTAACATAATAGCATGTTGCTTCCTTTCCAGTGAATGCATTTATTTGTCCACCAAGCTCTTCTATTTCTTCTGCTATTTGTTTAGCATTTCTTTTTTCCGTTCCTTTAAATAACATATGTTCAATAAAATGAGATATCCCATTATTGGCAAGGTTTTCATATCTGGATCCACTTCTAATCCAAATACCCATGCTAATTGAATTAACATATGGTATGGATTCTGCAATGACTTTAATTCCATTGGTCAAAGAATATCTTTCGTACATGCTTTCCTCCTATAAACGTTGAAATAAATAGCATTCTATTTTATATGCTTTTACATTATTATCATCTTATTTTAATAATACGATATTAATTATATATAATATACCTAATATATTCAATATCTAACATTAATTAATAATCTCATTAACTGTTATAATTTCATATCCCTGACCTTTAATATATTCTATCATTTCCTCTAATACATTCGCAGTCACAGATTTTGGATGAATTAATATTATTGCACCTGGATGTAGCTTTTTTCTAATTCTATTCATAATAACCTCTCTAGAAGCATCATCTCTCCAATCAATAGTATCAATACTCCAGGTTATAACCTTATAGTTTAATGAGCTTAGAATTGAAAGAGTATTCTCATCATAATCTCCATATGGTGGTTCAAATAATTTAGTTTTGTGCCCTGTAATTTTATAAATCAGTTCCTCTGTCTCCCTTACCTCTTTAATATTATTTTGCCTGTTTAAGGTACTTGGGCGTTTATGATAATATCCATGATTCTGTAGGTCATATCCCTTCTCATAGATATTCTTTACTAATTCTCTATTCTTATTTACCCAAATGCCTCCTAGAAAAAAACTCATTTTTACTTTTTTGTTTTCTAAAACACTAATCATTTCGTTAATCTGCTGGCTGCCTTCATATACATTGCATGCAAAAGCTACTACTTTTTTATCTGTATTACCCTTTGAAATAGGAACTAGTTCATTAATCCATACTATCTCACTTTTTCTTACATAAGCTGTTACAAATAGAACTATTAGTACAAAAATTATAATTATTGCTGAAAGCTTCAATTGCATATTTCTCAATGCTATCTTTTCCTCCACATACTTCTTTGTACTATATTATTCAACATCTATTTTTAAATAACAAAAAAGGCTTAAAAAAGCCCCTTTTTAATCTTTATTCTCTTCAGTTTCTTTTTCAGTTTCTTTTTCAGTTTCTTTTTTAATTGCATCTTTTCTTGAAAGATTAATTCTACCTTGACTGTCTATCTCAGTAACCTTTACAAGGATTTCATCTCCTATGTTTACAACATCTTCAACCTTTGCAACTCTTTCATGTGCAAGTTTTGAAATATGTACCAATCCTTCTTTACCAGGTAAAACTTCAACAAAAGCTCCAAAGTTGGTTATTCTATTAACTTTTCCAAGATAAATTTCTCCAACCTCAACCTCTTTTGTAATTCCCTCAATAATGTTTTGAGCACGTTTCCCGTCCTCTGTAGTAAGAGCGCAAATAAATATTCTTCCATCATCTTCAATATCGATTTTAACACCTGTTTCAGCGATTATTTTATTTATTATTTTGCCTCCAGGTCCTATTACATCTCGTATTTTATCTGGATCAATATTCATTGCTATAATTCTTGGTGCATATTTCGAAAGATCCTTATTAGGTTCTGGGATTCTTTTTAACATAGTATCTAGTATTGTCATTCTAGCTACTCTTGCTTGTTTAATAGCTCTTCTTATAACATCCTCAGGTAGACCTTTTAATTTGGTATCAACTTGAATTGCAGTTATACCCTTTTCAGTTCCTGCGACTTTAAAGTCCATATCACCAAAAAAATCTTCTATGCCCTGAATATCAGTAAGTACTTCGGATTTTGATAAATCATCACTTGTTACAAGTCCCATTGCAATTCCTGCAACTGGTCTTATGATAGGAACACCAGCATCCATAAGTGCTAAAGTGCTTGCACAAACACTTGCCTGTGATGTTGAACCATTTGAGCTTATTACTTCAGATACAAGTCTTATTGTATATGGAAAATCAACCTCTGATGGAATTACTGGTTCTAATGCTCTTTCAGCTAAAGCACCATGTCCTATTTCCCTTCTTCCTGGACCTCTTAAAAATTTCACTTCACCTACACTATAAGGTGGGAAATTATAATGATGCATATATCTTTTAGGCTCATCATTACCAAGACCATCAAGAACCTGTACATCACCAAGGGCACCAAGTGTTGCAACTGTTAAAACCTGGGTTTGGCCTCTTTGGAATAGTCCTGTACCATGAGTTCTTGGAAG
>JARDZI010000348.1 GCA_029240935.1 Clostridiales bacterium | reverse complement strand
CCTAGTCCTTTTATTAGGTAATTTATAACTCCATCACTTGGATTTACAAAGGATACTATTATACCAGCTAGTACAACCCAAGATATGAAGTGTGGAAGATACAATATGGTCTGCACCGTCTTTTTAAACTTAATATTAGTCAATTCATTTAGTAATAAAGCTAAAATAATTGGTGCAGGGAAACCAAACAATAACTTTAATGAACTAATAATTAAGGTGTTAGAAAATTTCTCCATAAAGTCCACACCCTTGAACAGCTTAATAAAATTATCAAAGCCTACCCATGGACTTGCAAAGTATCCTTTAAACATATTAAAGTCCTTAAAAGCAATGGTTACCCCCCACATTGGTATGTAACGAAATATAATAAAATAAATAATTCCAGGCGCCAGAAGTAAATATAAATATTTATCTCTTTTCAAGCTTTGAATTAACCTATTACGTTTTACATTCACACATACCTCTGTATCACTAGTTTTTAAAACTGTTTTACTCAATATATCCACCTCTTTTCACAAAATAAAAGATTTTTAAACGTTTTCTTGTTAGGTATTGTAAAAATACACTCTTTGTGTTCGGCTATATCTTTAATCTTCATTAACTTAAATAGAATGTTCATTGAAGATTAAAGATATATTATAATCTTAAGCAAGCTTGGAAATATACAGATAACAGCTATGAGCCTAATTGTATGCATGGCAATAACTTGCGAGGTATTACATCCTAACTCCTCAGCTATCAAAGATATCTCCTGTATTCCTCCCGGCGTTATAGCCAAAAGGCTAGTCAATAAATCCATTCTTGATGTTTTATACATTAAAACTCCCAAAATAGCAGTAAAAATTATCAGACTCACTATCATTAAAACTATAGGAATAAGCAAATTATCTATGCTGCTAAAGCTCTTTCTGGTCATTTGCTTACCTATTAAAGCACCTACACCAACCTGCACCAAAAGTCTCAATTTATCAGGGAAATAACCTTTACTAGTTTTGATGTTAAGAATACTACTGGCTATTACCGCCCCCACCATACCACCAGCCGGTACTTTTAGAGCAATAAAAATAACTCCTCCTGTAAAGCTAACGATTAGTGTTAATAAAAAGCATCTTAATTCATTACTGCGAAAAACTTTTTTATTTTCTACAGACCTATGTTGCTTTTTTTGTATCTGACTTTGAATTAAATTTTCTCTATATACTCTTTTCCCTATAATTCTGAATAAAGGAGGATAGATAATGTAAATCCCAAAAAGTCTAAAAAGTTGAAGAATAGAAACTGAAGTTGTATTTGCCCCTAGTTCATCTGCTATCAGTGCCATATCAGAAACCCCACCGGGTGCTGAGGCAAACATGGAAGTAGCCATATCAAACCCACAAACCATATTTAGTAAATATCCGATTGCAATATTGAGAGTAATCAGCGCTAAAACAAGCAAAATAACTGGTTTAATCATCCTTCTTAAATTTCTGATATCCTCCTTGTCAATAGCATGTCCTAATAGTGCTCCTCCTAGAATCTGCATTGTTGGTCTCGTTACCTTCGGAACAACAGCTCCAGATAAAAAAATATTATACAATGAAACAGCTAGCATAGCTCCAATCATGCCACCAGCCGGTATCTTGAGTTTTTTTGCTAAAAATCCGCCTATATAAGCCACCATAAAAGTCAAAACAATCTCATATGCACTATTCATTTATACTTCTCATAAATTCCGTATGCTACAGTTTTATAACTTGCATTGGAAACTCCTTATCATAGGATTGCAAATCAAACCGCTCTAAATAGGGCTTACTATCAAATCTCATCCTGTAAGCACCTTCTCCAGCTCTACAAGGTATCCAGTGCGGTAATTCTTCTATTTGAGGGTCTCCATTTAGAATAAATGACATCCAAGCACCGTTCATTATCTTTTCCATGTAGCTATACTCTTTATAGTAGCCCTTATAGCTTTCTTCAATTGTGTAACCAAAGATATAAGCCATCTCTGAGAAATGGTGTGCTAGCCCTTTTCCACCAAAATCCCATCTATAACACCACACAGTAGCTCCACCCTCAACGAGTAAATCAGTTATATAAATAGATGCATTCCCATAGACATATTCTGTCTGTATTTTTCCAAATGCTAAACTAGGATGCATGGTTTCACAGTACTCCAAATATTTCTTATATACATGGTCAGCATTAATACCATAACAACTATAAAGCCGTTCTTTAACAGATTCGCTATCAAAATTGAAATCTATGCTTCCTGCCGATAGCTCGTCCTTGTTATACCCAATTAATACAGGCATATTTCCTACCTTACCCTTTTTTATGTATTCCTCCGGACTTTCTTGGATAAGAATCCCATCTAATACTGGACCAAACATGTGCCACGCAGGTACTTTTTCGGCGGCGACATTCTGCGCCTTTAGTATATCCTCTGCAGGTATATTTATTATTTTTCCTGCACTCCTTTCATCCAATCCCAAAGCGCTTAGGATGTAGGTAGCCATTATCGCTGCAGTTTTTTTGTCTCTTATACACTGCACAGAACCACTTTGAATAATTGCTTTATTATACATCCCTTTTACAGAAGGTGTTACCAAAAGACTTGCAACTGATTTTCCACCGGCTGATTGCCCCATCAACGTAATCATATCCGGATTTCCACCAAAGGCAGCAATGTTCTCCTTCACCCACTTAAGAGCTAGAATTTGATCCAAAAGACCACAATTGCCGGATAATGAATATTCTTCTCCTAAGACTTCTCCTAAATATAAATAGCCTAAAGCACCAAGTCTATAATTTATAGAAACCATGACAGCTTCGTTATCTTTCACTAAATGATGCCCATCAAAAAATTCATCTGAATTAGACCCTGAAAAATGCCCTCCACCATGTATGTAAAATACCACAGGCCTTTTTTTATCATCTGCACCTGGAGTCCAAATATTTAAATTAAGACAGTCCTCAGAATAGTTTGCTTCATCTTTATACTCCTGCTCATTGTTTTGCATAGCTCTGTTTCCAAACTTGTCTGCCATGAAAACACCCTCCCAAGGTTCAATAGCCACAGGAGGTTTAAATCTCAACTCACCTACTGGAGCTTTTGCGAAAGGTATACCTTTAAATGCATATACGCCGCTCTCCTTGATACCCATTACATAGCCACTCTTAGTTTGTACAATCATTTCTTTCACCACCTCTATTGATATAATTATATACTTGACTTTATACAAACTCCAATACATAATTATATGTATTATATATAACCTACAGGTTATATACGGAGGTGAAAAATGGAACTACTACAACTACGATATTTTTGCACTGTGGTAAAATACGGCAACATAACAAAAGCTGCTGAAGAACTTCGAATATCTCAACCTTCATTGAGCAAAACCATATCTAACCTTGAAAAAGAACTCGGCGTAACATTATTTGACAGGATAGGGAAACATATACTACTTAATGACTTTGGTAAAGCATTTTATCGACGTGTTAGTACCGGTTTAAATAGCATTGATGATGGATTATTAGAACTAGCTGACATGTCCAATGTGCAAACCGGTCATGTTAACTTACTCATACTAGCAGCTTCAAACCTTATGCCTGAGTTATTTATTAGCTTTCATAGCCGCTATCCCCATATTAAACTCCATCTAAAGCATCCTAGCAGACATGAATTAATCCTTTCCGGAGACTGTGATTTATGTATTTCAGCTACTCCTGAAG
>JARDZI010000347.1 GCA_029240935.1 Clostridiales bacterium | reverse complement strand
CATGGTTGGATAGCTCCAATATCTTTGGTAGGTTCTCTCTTTAATAATAAGCTAAGAATTTATGAAACAATAAACATTGGTTGGTGGTATGACTTCGGCTTTTACATAGCTATAATAAGTGGCTTTGGTGGTATTTCATTAAGTAGAAGAAACAAAAATAAATCTGAGTGATAAGAGACCTCCTTTTAAAGTATAATTATCTCAATTTTAGTTACACTATTATTGGGTAATATTTTTAGCCCACGTATTTTTTTATTTTTAGGAGGTTTTTTATAATGGAAGGTACAGTTAAATGGTTTAATGCTCAAAAAGGATTTGGTTTTATAACCACCGATGACGGGAAGGATGTTTTTGTTCACTATTCAAGTATAACAAGCGATGGCTTTAAGGCTTTAGAAGAAGGCCAGAAGGTTCGCTTCGATCTTACAGAAGGTCAGAAGGGCGAGCAGGCTACAAATGTATCTAAAATTTAAGGCTTAGGCCTTAATAGATAAAGGAGGCAGAAGTAACTCTTCTGCCTCCTATGTTTTTCGCAAATTGCTCTAGATATCTGATAACCTAAACAATTGTATCAAATACAGAATCCTTACGCTCTGTCTTTAACATAAGCTCAGGGTTATGAAATATAGTATAATCATATTCAGATCTAACCTTAACATCTATCACATCATAAAGCTTTCTCAGCTGTTTTACGATTTGATCAAGAAAATCATCATCTTTAACTAGCAAATACATTCGGCTTGTTGTTCCATCGCCGATTTGGCCACACAATATACCTTCTAGATTAAAGGCTCTCCGTGCAAAAAGTCCTGTTATATGGAGCATTACGCCGGGATGATTTTTAACTAACAATTCTATTACAACATAATCACTATTTTTCATAGCCTTCACCGCCTATCATATTAGTATTTCCGGCACCGGGAGGTACAATGGGTAGAACATTTTCATCATCCTTTATTGGTATATCAACAACATAAGACCCCGGAATAGATAAGATTGCCTTTAAGGCTGCTAATGGATCTTTTTCCTTACTTAAATCACAGGCATTAACACCAAAGCCTCTACTTATTGCTGCAAAATCCGGGTTAGTAGTAAATTTTGAAGCAATATAGTGCTGCTGATAAAACATTTCTTGCTGCTGCCTTACAAGGCCAAGATGTCCGTTGTTCATTATAAGCACCTTTACATTTAGCTTCAAATCAGCTAAGGTTGCTAGTTCTTGAATATTCATTAGTATTGAGCCGTCACCGCTAAAACATATTACTTCTTTAACAGGATTTGCTAAGGCAGCACCTATGGCGGCCGGTAATCCGAAGCCCATTGTTCCAAGCCCACCTGAGGTTAATAAAGTTCTTGGTTTCTTAAAAGGATATGCTTGCGCAGTCCACATTTGGTGTTGCCCAACGTCGGTAGTAATAATGCTATCCTCTCCAACTATGCTGCTCACATACCTAATAAGATTTATAGGGTGAAGTACGTCTTCCTGATCCGGTAAGGAAAATGGATACTTCTCCTTGTAATCACGTACCTCTTTCATCCAATCCGCTCTGCTATCTTCCTTCACTTTACTAAGTAATTCTTCTAATACATAATTCAAATCACCTAAAATAGATAAATCAACGTTTTTGATCTTATTAATTTCTGCCGCATCTATATCCATATGAATGATTTTGGCATTAGGACAAAACTTAGATACATTCCCTGTAGCTCTGTCATCAAATCTAACTCCTAAAGCTATCACCAAGTCAGCTTCATCCATGAGCATATTTGTATACTTAGCCCCATGCATCCCAAGCATCCCAAGATACAAAAGATCATTACATGGAAAACTACCTAAAGCCATCAAAGTCGCCGCTACCGGAATACTATTCTTTTTTGCAAGCCCATAAATATTGGAATAAGCATCGGAATTAACAATTCCTCCACCAATATAAAATATTGGTTTTTTAGAGTCATGAATCATCTTAGCTGCTTCTTCTAAAGTTGCAGCATCGCAGTGCTTACTAACATATCTCTTAGCATAGGGTTCCGGCCACTGTTCGAATTCATATTCTTGCAGTTGTATATTTTTAGGAATATCTATCAATATAGGCCCTGGTCTCCCATCTTCAGCAATCCTAAAGGCTTCAGGAATTATAGTGAATAATTCTTCTATTGATCTTATAAAGAAATTATGCTTAGTTATTGGTACTGTTAATCCATAAGTATCTACCTCCTGAAAGGCATCAGTGCCAATAAGTGAATAACTTACCTGACCGGTAATAGCAATAATTGGTACAGAGTCTAACTTAGCATCTGCAATTGCAGTTAACAAATTAGTTGCTCCTGGTCCAGAAGTTGCAAAACATACTGCTGCTCTTCCGGTAGAACGTGCCATACCTTGGGCTATAAAAGCTGCCCCCTGCTCATGTCTAGCCAAAATATGATTTATACTGCTCTTGTACAGTGCATCATATATAGGTAAATTTGCCCCACCGGGAATTCCGGCAATGTCCTTGATACCTTGCCGCTCTAATAGTTTAATTGTAATCTCAGCCCCACTTAATTTCATTGAATACACCCCTTATTTTTATTTTGTACCATTGCAATCCCTCATTGAAAGTATGATGAATTAATAATTAATAATTAATAATTAATAATGATGGATGAAATTCCGCTTAACAGCTGAATTTCTATAATTTATAATTAAAGATTTTTCGTAGGATAGCGGAGAAAAATCTTCCTTAATTATTAATTATTAAATCTTAATTATTAATTAATTTTGTATAAAAAACCCCTCGTCCTAGATAAATCAAGGACGAAGGGTAATCTCCGCGGTACCACCTTTTTTTGTATAATAATACACTCTTAATATAGCACAGGTACAGACAATTCTGCCGATGCCACTTCTCTTTTAACGGTGAGACTCCGTTTAATTCTACTTTCCTAAGATTTCGATTAACCGCTCCGGGGCTACCTTCTATATCTCCATCATGGGAAGTTTACACCTGTCTTCCCTCTCTGAATTTCAAGAGTATATATACTCCTCCCCATCAAAGCGTATTGGTTATTATGTATTTTAATTAGTATATAATAATACATATGCATTGTCAAGAATATTTAGAATATTTAATTCCTGCTTGATTTTCTAAATTACTTATGTTAAATTCTCTTTGTGGGTGGCATCGCAAGAGCTGCACCAAAATATTTATGTCGTACTTTAATGCTCATATCTAATTAGCACCGCAAGGGTGTTATTAATTTTATGAATGAGACATATTTCAGTTCAGGTACACTTCCCTTGGAGGTGGTACTTATAAAAATTGGATTTATCGGAGCGGGAAAGGTTGGATTTTCCCTTGGTAAATTTTTCACAAATCAAAACATAAAAGTAAGCGGCTACTACAGCCGAAGCGAAAACTCTGCGCTGGAAGCTTCATTATTTACAGATACGAAGCATTTTAAAAGTGTAGAGGAATTAATTAATAATAGTAATATAATATTTATTACTGTGCCTGACGATGAAATATATAATGTCTATATGAAAATAAAAAACAATTCTTTAAAAGGAAAAATCCTCTGTCACAGCAGTGGCAGTATATCTTCTCACATCTTTTCTGACATAGATGATTTTGGAGCTTATTCTTATTCAATTCACCCTATATTTCCTATTTCAAATAAATATGAAAGCTATAAGGCTTTAAAAGATGCAGTTTTCACTATTGAGGGACATGAGCGTTATTTGTCTTTATTTTTAGA
>JARDZI010000346.1 GCA_029240935.1 Clostridiales bacterium | reverse complement strand
GAACCATCAATATGAGATTTAAAGGTCACTCCTTCCTCTTTAATGTCCCTTAAATCACTTAAACTGAATACTTGGAAGCCACCACTGTCAGTCAAAATTGCCCCATCCCAATTCATAAACTTATGTAATCCTCCAGCCCTTTCAATAAGCTTCTCACCAGGCCTTAAATATAAATGATATGTATTACTGAGTATAATCTTAGCTCCAATACTTTTAAGCTCTTCAGGAGTCATTGCTTTCACTGTAGCCTGTGTACCAACAGGCATAAAAACCGGTGTATCAATTATCCCATGAGGTGTATGAACCCTTCCAAGCCTTGCACCTGATTGTTTACATTGTTTTATAAGTTCGTATTTTACTGCAGGTTCCATTATTTTTCCTCCTAAACTATAAACATCCCATCTCCAAAACTAAAAAATCTGTATTTTTCATTAACTGCAACTTTATACGCATCCATCACCCTATCCCTGCCGGCAAGCGCACTTACAAGCATTATTAGCGTTGACTCAGGTAAATGGAAATTAGTAATAAGTGCCTCAATTACTTTAAACTTATATCCAGGGTAAATAAATATATCAGTCCATCCAGAGGATGGCTTAATCATTCCATTTTCATCACCTAATGTTTCCAGAGTTCTACATGAAGTAGTTCCAACTGCAATAACTCGTTTTCCACTTTTTTTAGCATTATTTATCAATTCTGCATTTTCCGAATCAATCATATAAAACTCTGAATGCATCAAATGGCTTTCTATTTCCTCAACCTTCACTGGTCGAAAGGTTCCTAGACCAACATGCAGAGTTAAATAAGCTATGTTAATTCCCTTACCACTTATTTTATCTAATAGTTCATTTGTAAAATGCAGTCCTGCAGTTGGGGCTGCAGCTGAGCCCTCCACCTTTGAATACACTGTCTGGTATCTTTCCTTATCCTTTAATTTATGTTTAATATATGGAGGTAGAGGCATCTCTCCTAATGCATCGAGAATTTCCTCAAATATCCCATCATATTCAAACTCAATTATTCTTCCACCAGCATCAGTATTACTAAGTATTTTACATTTTAGTTCTCCATTGCCAAACACAAAAACGCTTCCTATTTTAGCCTTTTTACCTGGTTTTACAAGGGTTTCCCATCTATCCCTATCAATTCTTCTAAGTAGTACAAACTCCATATGAGCACCAGTATCTGATTTAACTCCATAAAGCCTTGCAGGTATTACCCTGCTGTTGTTTAAGACAAGACAATCACCTGGATTTAAATAGTCTATTATTTCCTTAAATACCCTATGTTCAATAATATTTTCAGTTTTATGTAACACAAGCAATCTTGATTCATCTCTTTTTTCTATTGGATCCTGGGCTATTAGCTCCTCTGGTAAGTCAAAATAAAAATCATGTACCTTCATTATTTCACCTCTGTATCAATAATGTCATGTTGCAAATTATTCTTCAATCTTCTTTATTCCAAAATGCTGGTATGCTTGTTTTGTGACAATTCTTCCTCTAGGTGTTCTGTTAATAAATCCAATTTGAAGAAGATATGGCTCATATACATCCTCAATAGTATCATTTTCTTCACCTATTGAATAGGCAAGTGTATCAATTCCCACAGGACCTCCCTCAAACTTCTCTATTAATGCAAGCAGCATTTTTCTATCTATGTTATCAAGCCCTAGCTTATCAATCTCTAATAAATCCAATGCAGCACTTGCAGTTTTATGATCTATGTAACCATTTCCTCTAACCTCTGCATAATCTCTCACTCTTTTTAACAATCTGTTTGCTATTCTTGGTGTTCCCCTTGATCTTCTAGCTATTTCCACTGCTCCCTCTTCATCTATACCTATATTTAGTATCCCAGCAGATCGCTTTACTATGAAGGATAACTCGTTTGTATTATACAGCTCAAGCCTCATTATTACTCCAAATCTATCCCTCAAAGGTGAAGTAAGCATTCCGGCTCTTGTAGTAGCTCCAATCAATGTGAATTTAGGCAGGTCAATTCTAATAGATCTTGCACTAGGACCCTTTCCTATTATTATATCCAAAGCATAGTCTTCCATTGCAGGATAAAGAATTTCTTCTACACTTTTATTTAGCCTATGTATTTCATCAATAAATAAAACATCCTTATCACTAAGATTTGTTAATATTGCAGCTAAATCTCCTGCTCTTTCTATTGCAGGACCAGAAGTAATTCTAATTCCCACTCCACATTCATTTGATATTATATTTGCAAGAGTTGTTTTCCCAAGTCCAGGAGGACCATATAACAATACATGGTCTAGTGCTTCTCCTCTATTTTTCGCAGCTTGAATAAATATACCTAGCTTTTCCTTTACTTTCTCCTGTCCAATATACTCACTTAGAGTTCTTGGTCTTAAGCTTCCCTCAATATCTACATCCTCATAGCTGAATTCAGAGGTTATAATTCTTTCATCCATTCAAATCACCTATCCCTTCATCAATACTTTTAAGGAAAGCTTAACAATTTCCTCTATTCCCTTGCCTTCTGAATCAACTTTTCTAATTGCAAAGGCGGCCTCCTGTCTTGTGTATCCCAAGGACATAAGCGCACCAATTGCTTCCATAGAATCATTAGACTGAATAATATCCGTCTCATCATTAGATAGGAAATCATAATTTTTAAATTTGTCTTTTAATTCAAGTATAATTCTCTGTGCTATCTTCTTTCCAACTCCCTGTGCTTTTAACAAAGCTTTTTCATCACCAGTAACAATTGCAAGTGTAATATTCTGGGGTGATAGTGCTGAAAGCATTGCAAGTGCAGCCTTTGGTCCAACTCCAGAAACATTTAATAATAGTTTAAACATTTTTAAGCTTTCCTTTTCTGAAAAGCCAAACAAATCTATCGAATCCTCTCTAACATAATGGAAGGTGTTTATTTTTACAACACCCTTTTGCTTTTTTAAATTTTCGATTTCACTTACAGGCATTGAAACATAATATCCTATTCCATTGTTGTCTATTATAACATAGTCATCTCCATACTCTTCAATTAACCCTCTAATATATGCTATCATAAAATCACCTCATTTTATTTTAAACATGTCCCCTGTATGGCTAGAATTTCCGTGGCATATTCCAATTGCTAGTGCATCTGCAACATCATCTGGCTTTGGGATTTCTCTTAAGTTTAAAAGCATTTTTACCATATATTGGATCTGTTTCTTATCAGCTCTACCATAACCTGTAACTGCCTGTTTAACTTGAAGTGGAGTGTACTCAAATATATTTATTTTTTTTAGTTGAGCACTTAAAACTGCTGCTCCTCTTGCCTGTCCAACAACCATTGCTGTTTTAGCATTTTGATTAAAAAACAGTTCTTCAAAAGCCACAGCATCAGGTTTATATCTAGAGAAAATATCATCAAGTGAATTAAAAATAATTTCTATTCTTTCAGGCATGGTGTTTTTGGGAGTTGTAATTACTGCTCCATAATCTATGGTTCTATATTTATTATTTACATACTCTAAAACTCCATATCCAAGTATTGCAATTCCAGGATCTATTCCTATTATAATCATATTTTACCTCCAAACGAAAGTATGTTCGATAAGTATTATATCATTTATAATAGATTTTGGCATTAAAAAACTCCTGAAATATTAGCTACAATAGTTTAAAAATTATAGGGGCAACTGTGTTGCCCCTATAATAGTCTAATAAAATCAAGAGTTCTTTATTTTTTTTAAGAATAAATTATATTTTGTAT
>JARDZI010000048.1 GCA_029240935.1 Clostridiales bacterium | reverse complement strand
TCGGATACAAAAACTGCGTTTCGTTTACAAATATTCAGTTGTCGGTTACAAATATGGCTTTTCGTTTTACAAAGTGGCTTCTTGCTTTTCAATTAACCAATTATAATATTATTAATACTATAATAACATGTAAATTATCGTTTTACAATAAAAAAACATTGAAAAAGGGGTAAAATTTATTGCATTACAGTTATAAAAACTAAGGAAAACTGAGGGTGAAGTAATATAGTATTATATATACTGCTAATAATCAGATAAAGTCACATTTAATCTATATATAATGCATTAAAGCTTTCATATTGTAGCGTCAGTCTGCCGCTACATTTTCCATGTTACATGTGTAATTTCTTTAATACAGCATATATAAATAAATTAAAATTAATTTTATTTGCTATCTTTTTAAAAAAATCATCATTATTCATAGATTATATGAATAATGATGACTTTTTTAAAAAGATTTATCTGTTCTTGATAGTTTTAATTTAATTATTTCATCAGACTTAAAATTTCTTATGAGATTTTTTTCTTACTTATGTATTATGTTGGTTTAATAAGAAATTTAAAATTCTACAAAGTCAATATTATCTTATTTGTAAACAAGCTTCATGTAGTTTCCCTTGCTGTTTATTCAGAGAAACAATTAGTAGATGTCCCTTTAGTGGGTCACCAAGCTTTTGTCTTGCTCCGCAAAGCTTTGTAGGACTAGGTAGGTCTTTACATCAAGCTTAATTTCTTTGTTTAGCAAATCCCTTGCTTCTTCCATAGATACAAGTATTACCTCTAAATCCTCATCTTCTTCAAGATTTTGTGTGGATGCTTCTCCATCGCAAATACAATGGACAAGTGATATTGACTCATCTGTCATACCTGCAGACACATATAAGGGAAGAGCTTTTTTTGTCTTGTCAATTTCTAATAAATTAAGGCCTGTTTCCTCATAAAGTTCTCTTTTAGCGGCAGTAAATACCTCCTCATTACCATCAATTAATCCTGCAGGAAGTTCATATAAGTAGTCGTTTACAGGAACTCGGTACTGCTTTACAAGTACTAGTTTTTTTAAATCTTTGTGTATTGCTACAATTACCACTGCATCTACTTTTTCTTTTTTGCCTTCAAAGAGCTGTGCATTTAAGGTTTTAATATCTTTTCTTGAAGCTATCATCCAATGCTTAATATTACCCCTCTTATTCACATACTCAGCTTTATAAAGGCTTAAAAATTTAGTTTCTGCTAAAGGAGCTATGTTTTTAATTCTTCTGTTCATATCTCAACTCTCCAATCTTTGTGAAACAAATTGTAAGTCCATTATATTATATAATTTCATATTTTAAAATGAATAACAACCATAATATTAATTCTATGAGTTAAGAGAAGAATCCCTTGGAGGACTATTATCAGGCATAATCCCAGGACTAGATTTCGAATAATATTTGCTTAGTATAAGTAATATAATTAGTAGATGTTGTATATTTAGTAATTCGGAGATGAATTATATGAAGTTACTAGCAGTTACTGATGCTATTAAGAAGTCAGAACAATTAATTGACAAGACTATAGCACATGTAAATAGTAAAAAATAGTAATTTTACATTAGTTTCTGTATAATGAATACAGAGACTAATGCTATAATCTAAAAATTATATTTAAAGAGGTGGTTGTATGTCTGAAATAAATTATTCCATTGTAGGCTTTGGGGGAATTGCTAAAACCCATGCAATAGGTTCCTATGCTGCTAATATTATGTTTAGTTTGCCATTTAGCCTGAACCTGACAAATGTAGTTACAAGAAAACCAATTGAATGTAATATACAAGGAAGTAAAAGTACAACTTCTATAGAAGAGGTTTTGAATAATTCTGATATACATTTTATAGATATTTGTACTCCGAATGATTCACACAAGGATATAATTTTTAAAGCAATAAAAGCTAATAAAGCAATATATTGTGAAAAACCTCTAGCAGAGAGCTATACCTCAGCTCTTGAAATCACAAAGGCTGTTAGGGAAAGTAAGGTTCAGAACTCAGTGGCACTTATATATAGGTTTGTGCCTGCTATTAGAATTATTAAAGAAGAAATTGAAGAAAAATCAATAGGTGAAATAATTGACTTTAAAATAAAACTATATCACAAAAGTTATTTAAACCAGAATAAAAAAGCTTCATGGAGAACAGGTGCTGCCTCAGGAGGAGGGGCACTGCTTGATTTGGGGGTTCATCTTATAGACATAGTACATTTTACATTAGGGGATATTGAGGAAGTTAGCTGTAAAAATAGAATCTACTTTGAGGATAGAACAAGTGTGGATGAAATATCCGAGTGTAAATTTAAATTAAGTAGCAAAACTACAGGAACCTTTGAGGTTTCAAGAATCTTTGCAGATATGAAGGAAGAAACCATATTTGAGATATATGGAACTAAGGGAAGTATAAAAATGAATTGCAGCAATCCATATACAATTGAGCTTTATAGTTTTGAAAATAATAGTATTACAATCAAGAGCCAATGTAGTAAGAAATATGCAATTGATTTTTACCCTGGGGAGAGAAGCTCACTTGGTTTTGCTCAGGATTGCCATATGGCAAGTATTATTAATTTCGCTAATGAAATATTTACTGGAAAAGGGAATACTATTACTGCAAGAGTACAAGATGCTCTAAAGGCACAAAAGGTTATTGAAGCAGCCTATTTTTCATATAAGGCTGGAAGGCAAATTAGGGTGATTGACATAGTTTAGGATTGATTGGAGGAGAATATATACTTAAGGGAATCCCAGCTTCATCTGGAATAGCAATTGGGAAGACATTTGTAATTAGTGAAAATAAAATAGAAGTTAAGGAAACAATAATTCAAGATACAGCTCAGGATGGAGTTTTACTAAACCCTGATGATGAAACCATCAAAAAATATAAAGATAAACAAAATAAGTTACTTCAATATAATAAGTCTCTGGAGGTATTAAAAAATGCTGAATCTATTTCTAGGGATGGTAAAAAGGTTGAGTTAGCAGGGAATATAGGCAGTCCAAAGGATGTATTAAGAGTTCTTGGAAATGAATCCTTTCCTGGGCTACAGAGCCATAAGAATTTGTCTTGATAGGAAGGACATATTTATAACACAAATAAGAGCGCTTTTAAGGGCATCGGTTTATGGTAACCTTAGAATAATGTTTCCTATGATATCAGGAATTAATGAATTAAGGGAAGCTAAAGAGGTAATTGAAGAGGTTAAAGGTGAGCTTGCTTTGGAAAATATAAAAGTAAGTGATGAAATACAAATAGGAATAATGATAGAAATTCCCTCAGCAGCTGTTATTTCAGATATGCTTGCAAAGGAAGTAGATTTTTTCAGCATTGGAACTAACGATTTAATACAATATACCGTTGCAGTGGATAGAATGAATGAAAAGGTTTCATACCTCTATTCTCCCCTTAATCCCGGTGTGTTAAGGCTTATTAAGCTTGTAGTAGACAATGCCCACAAGGAAGGCAAATGGGTAGGAGTTTGTGGCGAAATGGCTGGAGATTTGAATGCCATACCAGTGTTGCTTGGAATGGGACTTGATGAATTCAGCATGAGTGCTTCCTCCATATTAAAGGCAAGAAAGCTAATTAGCAGCCTTAAGTATGATGAAATGAAGAACATGGTATCAGAGGTATTAAATATGTCATTAACAGAAGAAATTTCAAAACATATTGAAAGTGTTGTTAATAATTAATATAATGAATAGATAGCAAGATAATAAATCTATAGGAGGAATATAAATGAAAGAAGCTAAACTAGTTATAAAAAATGAAACAGGTCTTCATGCAAGACCAGCAGCAATGGTTGTTGCTGAAGCAGGAAAGTACAAGAGCAGCCTTACAATCAAAAAAGGTGAAAGAGAAGTAAATATAAAGAGTATACTTGGATTACTAAGCCTTGGAGCATCAAAGGGAGACGAAATAACAGTTAAAGCAGATGGAGAAGATGAAAACCAAGCAGTAGAAGCAATTGTAAAGATGATTGAGGATTTGAAGGAATAAAGGGAGGGTAAAACCTTCTTTTTTAAGTAGGTGATAATTTGATATACACCGTTACATTAAATCCTGCACTTGATAATACTATAATTCTTGAAAGCTTAAAATCAGGTCATATAAATAGAAGTACCAAGTCCATTACAGATGTTGGAGGCAAGGGAATTAATGTGTCCAAGGTGGTTAGAGAACTAGATGGGAAAAGCTGTGCCCTTGGATTTTTAGGCAAGGAAAACAGTGATGTTTTTATTAAATATCTAAATGACCTGGATATAGAAAATGATTTTGTATTTGTTAATGGTGAAACCAGAAGAAATATCAAAATAGTTGAGACTTCTAATAATGTATACACAGATATAAATCAGCAGGGTTTTGAGGTTTCATGTGATGATGTTGAAAGCATTTTAAGCAAAATCAACTATCTTGCAAAAAGTGGTGACATAGTAGTACTATCCGGGAGCCTGCCAATAGGTGTAGGTAAGGACATTTATTATAGAATCATAACAGAATTAAAATCAAAGAACATAAAAACAGTACTGGATGCTGAGGGAGAGGTTTTAAAAATAAGCCTTTATGCAAAGCCTTACCTCATTAAACCTAATATAAATGAATTAAGAAATATTTTTGAATTCAATAAAAAGGATATTAATGAGGTAATCCGAGCAGCAACAGAAATAGTTAGTTCAGGTATAGAAATAGTAGTAATCTCCATGGGAGAGTCAGGCTCTCTTTTTGTTGATAAGGATAATGTATTACTTGCACATCCAGTAAAGGTTGATGTAAAAAGCACGGTTGGTGCTGGAGATTCAATGGTTGGCGGAATGGTATATGGAATGGATAAAAACTATAACAGTCAGGACATATTTCAACTAGCCTCTGCTTGTGGAACCGCAAAGGTTGCAAAGGAAGGCTCAAAGCCACCAAGTAAGGATGAAATAAAGTCAATTTTGGACAGGGTTGTAATAGAAAGGTTGAATAAGCAATAATGGGAGCTGCCCATTCTAGAAAGTGATTCCTAGAGTGAGCAGCTTTTATTTTGGGCTTTAGCCTGTTGAGCCCGAGTATCGGACGAAACAATAAACCACCTGCTATTGAACACTACCCTAAAAAGTAGACACAAAAATAAAAACCTGTGTCTACTAAGGGGGGATAGTTCATTTACGGGTGGTCATGATTATTAATTCGGAAAATGCAGAATGGAAGTTGCTCTATTTAAAACGAATATCCTTTAAAATTTGCTCATAGTCTGAAGAAAGTGAATCAAATGTGTCTGTCAAGTCCCCAAAGGTAATTACATAAACCTTTTCGTTTGCAAATAGAAAAACATATTCAAATTTCATTTTCATAGATGAAATCTCACAGGTAAATATCATTTTTCTAGCTTCTTTTCCGTCAACTTCGATTTCCTCCTCTGATTCGAATTTTACACCATCGAAAGATTTCTCAAAGATAGCCTTGGCTTCGGAAATAACTCCATCCAGATCCTTGCTTTGGTAGGGCTCCGATTTTACCATAAAGCTGGCTGTTTGCTTCATGTACTGAACTGGAATAACAGAACCTTCAACCGGTGTCCATCCATCCGGTGGAACAATTTCAATGATTGCATCCTTTGCTTTAACTTCAGTGTTAGTGGTTTCTTTTGTGGTTGAAGTTTGTTCAACCTTTGCAGATGCATCATTTGATGCTGTACTAGTTTCTACCGGTGCCTTTTTACCACAGGAACAAAGTGCAAATACAATAATAATGTAAAAGATAGCAATAAAAAACTTTTTCATAAATTCCCTCCTAAATAATTTTTACTTCTATTAACTTCCTTTTGACATTATTATAGTTTCCATTATTCCTTCTGTAATCACCCTTGGGGTGATTCTATAAAAAAATAAGCTAGATACTGAAGAGAATCATAGTATTATTATTGGAAATGGCGATACAAGCTTGATTTTAAATTCAAGCTCCTATCACCATAAAATTTGCAGTCCTCCAACAACTGCCTTAAACCCTTGTCCTTCAATAAACTTCCTTATATCTTGATTACAATAAATTTATGTAAATAATAAGCATGAATATTAATGTTAAATAGTGTTATCAACTTGCCCAATATTGATTCAAAGTGTATTATAATTAAATAGGAAGAAAAGGTAGTTGATTAGTAGTGTTTGCAGAGGACTTCAGGATATAAATAATGTGATAACAGAAGAAAAGCCTGATGAAAGTGTGATAGAGACATTAAGTAATATGAAACTGAAATAATATGAATGATTAGAATTACATAATAAAATCATTGTGAGGTGTGAAAATATGCTATATCCATTTAAATTTAACCCTGTATTTAAGGACTATATATGGGGGGGAAGAGAACTTGAAAAGTTAGGTAAAAGGCTGCCAGAGGGGATAACTGCTGAAAGCTGGGAAATATCCACCCACCCAGATGGTATAAGCAGCATAGCCAACGGAGAGTTTAGGGGACAGTTACTTACTGATTTGATAGATAGATTCGAAAAAGAAATCCTAGGAACAGAACTATACACAACCTCGGTCAAATTTCCTCTTCTTATAAAATTTATAGATGCCAATAAAAAGCTCTCGGTACAGGTACATCCTAGGGATGAGTATGCAAGGTCCCATGAAAATGGAGAGCTTGGTAAAAATGAAATGTGGTATATACTTGCAGCAAAGCCAGGTGCAAAGCTTGTGTATGGAACCCGTCCTGGAATTACCAAACCGGACTTTAGAAAGGCAGTTGAAGAGGATAGAATTGGAGAATGCTTAAATGAGGTTGAGGTATTTCCTGGGGATGTGCTCAACATACCAGCAGGGCTTATTCATGCAATAGAGGAGGGAATAGTCCTGGCAGAAATACAACAGAATTCAAATACTACTTACAGGGTGTTTGATTATAACAGAGTGGATAGTAAGGGAAATAAAAGACCTCTTCACATAGAAAAAGCACTTGATGTTATTGATTTTAATTTAGGTATTAATAAAGCTAAGACAAAGGGACTTGATGTTAAGCTAAATTCAACCTCAACAAAATCCTATAAAATTGCCAACAAGTATTTTTCTGTTGAAGAGTATGATGTAAATGGTGATGTAGAGGAGAATGCTGATGGAAGCAAGTTTTATATTTATGTATTTGTAGATGGAGCTGCAGAAATTCTTTATAATGGAGGTAAAATTGAAGTGGCTAAGGGTGAGTCCATATTAGTTCCAGCTGCTTTAGGGAAATATACTATAGAGGGTAAGTTTAAAGCATTAAAAACCTATGTACCAGATATAAAAATGGATATTGAGAAGCCATTACTTAACTCAGGGTATTCTAAGGAAGATATATTTAAGAATGTAGCTGGAGTCAAATAGAGGAAAATAATAAATAGGCCAGGTCAACTACCCAACGACTAAAGTCGTGGGCTTGAAGAAGCAATTCTTTAATAGCCTATGTTGACCAGACTAAGCGAAAGCTACGTTTATATTCTCATGACACCTACAAATGTTTCCTCAGTTTGTAGCAACTGTCGCTTAATATTAAACATGTGTAATGGGTTAAGCAAGTGTATTAGGCGTAAAAAGGAATATAAACATTGTCGAGAGGAATGTTACCGTTGATTTATCAACGAGAAAGGAGAAAATCCTTTGATATTTGTATTAGATACAAATAAACAATCATTATCACCTTGTCATCCAGCAGTGGCAAGAAAACTATTAAAACAAGGCAAGGCATCAATATTTAAAAAATATCCTTTTACAATAATTTTAAAAAAGCAAAAGCAAAATGACTGTAAGCAAGAATATAGGCTAAAAATTGATTATGGCTCAAAACACACAGGCCTAGCAATACTTAATAAAGATAACATACTTTGGTTAGGACAAATAGAACATAGGACAAATATAAAGAAAAATCTTGATGATAGGCGAGGTTTTAGATGTAGGAGAAGAAATAAAAACTTACGTTATAGACAACCAAGATTTTTAAATCGTAAAAGAGAAGAAGGGTGGATACCTCCTTCATTGGAAAGTAGAGTACAAAATATTCAAACATGGGTAAACAGGTTAAGAAAATTAATCCCCTTAACAAATGTATCTTATGAAAACTGTAAATTTGATAGTCAGTTAATAAATAATTCTAATATATCAGGTATTGAATATCAACAAGGTACACTTTATGGCTACGAAGTAAGGGAATATCTATTAGAAAAGTTTAATAGAGCATGTATATATTGTGGTCAAATAAATGTACCTTTAGAAATAGAACATATAGTACCTAAAAGTGGGGGTGGCTCTAATAGAATAGATAATTTAGGAATTGCTTGTCATGAATGTAATCAGAAAAAAGGAAATATGACAGCAGAAGAATTTGGATTCCCTAATAATCAAAAACAAGTTAAAAAAACACTAAAGGATAGTAGCGTAGTTAATTCTACAAGATGGAAAGTATATGAAGTATTAACAAACACAGGTTTAGATGTTGAATGCGGTACAGGTGCAAGAACAAAAATGAATAGAATCAACTTGGGATTACCTAAAGACCATCATTTTGATGCTTGTTGTATTGGGCAAAGCACGCTAAGCAAGTTATATTTCAAAACAAATGACATTCTCTATATTACTGCTAAAGGCAGAGGGAGCCATTGCAGAACAAATTTAGATAAGTATGGCTTCCCGAGAGGTTATTTAGCAAGACAAAAGTATTTCTTTGGTTTTCATACTGGAGATACGGCAAAAGCAATAGTGCCTAAAGGAAAATATAAAGGTATTTGGTCTGGAGAAGTTGCCTGTAGAAAAAGTGGTAATTTTGATATAAAAAACAAAGAAGGAAAGAGAGTAGCATAAGGAATAAATTATAAATACTTTCAAGTGTTGCAAAGGTTTGATGGTTATAAATATGAATACAGAAGGGAGGTAGCAAATATTATGGAGGATTGTTAGGGTTAGTCTTTGCAAGAGACTCAATTCCTCCCATGACTAAAGTCATGGGCTTCCTTTCGTAAGAATTTGTGATTTGGTTTGAGAAGGTTGATTTTTCTAGTGGATATGAATGCTTTTTATATAGGTTGTGAAATGACAAGAATTCCTGAATTAAAGGGGAAACCTGCTGCTGTTGCAGGAGACCCCAAAAATAGGGGAGGAATTATACTTTCTCCAAATTATGATGCAAGGAAATTTGGAGTGAGGACAACAATGCTTATTCATGAGGCTAGAAAGCTCTGCCCTGAAATTATATTTGTACCTCCAGAGCACAGCTTTTACAGCCATATGTCAGGGATGGTAATGGATATATTAGCAAGGTATGCTCCTGTTATTCAGCAGAACAGTATTGATGAGGCATGGCTGGATTTAACTGGCTGTGAAAAATTGTTTGGAAAGCCTGTAGAAATTGCTGAAAAGATAATGAATGATATTAAAAATGAGCTTGATCTATGGTGCTCCATTGGTATTTCAGAAAATAAATTTCTTTCCAAAATGGCTTCGGATATGAAAAAACCACTTGGCATAACTGAACTATGGGAAAGTGAAATAAAATCAAAGCTTTGGCCATTGAAGGTCAGAGAAATGTATGGAGTGGGTAAGCAAAGTGAGAAGAAGCTTAATAACATAGGAATATATACAATAGGAGATATAGCAAGAACAGATAAAAGGGTGTTAGTTCGAGAATTTGGCAAATATGGAGAAGAAATTCACATGCTTGCCAATGGTCATGACCCATCACCAGTTGATTCAGAATCCTATGCAGAAAACAAGTCAATTTCCCGTTCTACAACACTAGGAGAAGATACAACAGATATTGAGTATTTAAAGGATATCCTTCTTGAACTTTCCGAGGAGGTTGGGCTTGAAGCAAGGCGGCAGGATTATAGTGGAAAAACTGTATCAATTGTAATAAAATACAGTGATTTTCAGACTATTACCAGACAAAAAGCCATGCCACAGGCCTATCTTACAAAGGAAATCTATGAAACTGGGGTTAAACTCCTTGAAGACAACTGGAATAGGACAAGACCCATTAGGCTAATAGGTATTGGAATCGGAGGGACATCTGAGGAAAAGGTTCAACAGATATCACTATTTGATTTAACTGAAGAAAAAGTAGACACAAGAAAAGAAGAAAAGCTAGAAAAAACACTTGATGCAATTAAAGAAAGGTACGGAGTTGGAGCTGTAAAAAGGGCAAGGCTTATTACAACAGAAAAAGAACATAAAAGTTAAAGTAAAACAAAACCGTACCATTAATATTAGTACGGTTTTTTTACAATGTCATATTCAACACCTCTTAAAGGTTATAGCCATATAGCTATAATAAATTAAATTTAATTTTCGAAAGGTGTTATTTCTTCTTGTAATATTTAGACATTATACTGATATATTCCTTGGATACCTGGGGACACACGGTTAATATTGTATCTATTACATAATCAATATTACTATCGTCTACCTTTTTGCCTATAATTCCAGTCTCTGTTTCAGTAGCGGTCTCACTGTTCAAGGAATCGTAGATTTCACTAACAATAGGGGATTGCGTTACCTTGTCACTTTCAATACAATTCTCTGAAAAGTATAGGGAGCCTTCGATTACAAGAAATTGCCCATAGGTATATTCCTTTTCACAGGTGTCAAGCGCACTTTCAGAATCACATTCATGCTTTATGTGTTCAACGTGTTTTATATCAAGAATATTACTTTCTTCCCTTCTTGTTAAAACACATCTTATTTCTAGTTCCATAAGTCTATTTTTCATGTGCTCTGAAAAAGACTCTCCTAATTCTGCAATAAAAAGTTTCATAGATATGGTTTTTTTCATTTTGTAGTTTTTTTTCACTTTAAATATCTCCTTATATTATATTCTTTTGTGTTGGAGGTATTGGTATTAATGATTGGAAATAGACGTTGATGATGTATGTATTAATATGATTAGTATTGCCATTTTGATAAGATAAAAACCACCTGCAAGAGGTGGCTTTTACTTAATATATTAAAATATATTTAATATAATCTAAGTTGAAATTATAATTTAGTTACGTTAGCTGCTTGTGGTCCTCTTGGGCCATCTTCAACTTCGAATTGAACTTGCTGTCCATCTTCTAAGCTTTTTCTTGATTCATTGCTCTGTATTGCAGTGAAGTGTACGAATACGTCCTTTTCACCCTCTACTTCGATAAATCCAAATCCTTTTTCTGAGTTAAACCATTTTACTGTTCCGATTTTCATTAATTTCCTCCTAAAATAAAACACATGATTATTGATATTTTTAATTTTACATCAACGGTGTTTCTCTACATACTTAGTATAACACAATATTCTAAAAATAACAAAGGTTTTATAAAAAAATTGTTGTAAAGTGACATTTCTATCGCAGATAGCTTCAGCTTTGCTTGATAATAAAATAACAAAGCATTATACTATTACTATAAAACAATATACTTGGGACACTAATTTTTGTAAAAGGATAGTGATAGGATGGTTATTGTAAGCGTGTGTGTGGGAAGTGCCTGCCATTTAAAGGGCTCACACAGTGTTATCAGTAGAATTGAGAGTCTAATAGATGAGAATAAGCTTCAAGATAAAATTACTCTTAA
This sequence comes from Clostridiales bacterium, assembly GCA_029240935.1. Classification (GTDB taxonomy): domain Bacteria; phylum Bacillota; class Clostridia; order Clostridiales; family Caloramatoraceae; genus JARDZI01. Next base: position 4,151 of record JARDZI010000048.1, on the reverse strand, counting down.
GGCAGCATTTTGTATTGGTGAATGTACCAGGGCTGTTTCTGTTAAGGTTGATGAAGAGATTTATTCTGTAAATGAAAAAAATGTAGACGAGTTTTTTAACAATGCTGTGTTAGGGAGGCTTTAAAATGACTTACATTAATTTTTCAAAGGCTAACTGCAGAAATTGTTTTAAATGCCTTAGATCGTGTCCTGTAAAGGCAATTAAAATAAAAAATGAGCAGGCTGAAATCGTTACAGAAAAATGTATTGCCTGTGGAGTGTGTCTTACAGTATGTCCCCAGAATGCAAGATATATAGTAAGTGAGCTTGATAGAGTAAAGGAAGCAATAAGGGATAATAAAAGAATTATTGCAAGCATAGCACCATCCTTTCCTGGGAGTATGGAAGTTGAAAAAGCTGGCCAAATAGTATCAGCCCTTAAACAATTAGGATTTCAGTATGTGGAGGAAACTGCTGTTGGTGCGGATAAAGTAACTAATTTATATGTGGATTATTTAGAAAAAAAGAATCTGGATAATGTAATAACTACATGCTGTCCAGCAGTCAATTTTTTAGTTCAAAGAAATTTTCCTGAGCTAATTGACTACATGATACCTATTGTGTCCCCTATGGTTGCCCATGGTAAGATGATTAGGAAAAAGTATGGAATGGATAGTTTTGTTGTATTTATTGGACCATGTTTAGCAAAAAAATATGAAGCCAGAGAATTTCAACATGATGGAATTATTGATGCAGTTCTTACCTTTGAGGAGATTAATAATTGGCTAAAGGATGAAAAGGTTAATCCAATGGATTTGGAGCCACAGGAGTTTGATGCTACTGCCAGTATGGAAGGAAAGGGTTTTCCAGTATCAGGTGGAGTATTAGATAGCTTTACTTTAGGAGACAAGCATTATGATAGGGTTGTTATACATGGAGTGGAGGAGTGCGTTGAAGTATTTACCTCTATGAGAAATGGAGATATAGAAGGTATATGTCTTGAAGTCAATGCTTGTAAAGGTGCATGTATTGGTGGACCAGGGTTTGATAAGCATGGAGATAGTTTTTATAAAAGGCAAAGAAGGGTTAAAGAATATATTAGGGATGGTAGAAAGGATTTTAATAATTCTATATATGGTTCCTGTGACAATATAAACTTCAAAAAGGTATTTTTTGATCAAAGTCAGAAAGTAGAAAATGCAAGTGAAGAGGATATAATAAAAGTACTTAATAGTATGGGTAAGTTTACTTCTTCAGATGAAATGAACTGTGGAGTATGCGGTTATAATACGTGTAGGGATAAAGCAAGAGCAGTTATAGCTGGAATGGCTGAAACAACCATGTGTCTTGATTACATGAGGAATAAGGCTGAAAGAATGACAAATGTGATTTTTGAAAGCTCTCCAAACATTATAATAATACTTGATGAAGACCTAAAAATAAAGGAATTTAATCCTGAAGCTGAGAAGACATTTAAGGCATCCTTTATGGAAGCAAAGGGAAATCCAATTTCAATTTATATGGATGATGATGATTTTAATATGATTAATAGTACAAAACAAAATATATATAGAAAAAAGATTTATTTAGAAGCCTATGGCAGGACGGTACTTGAAAATATAGTATATATTGAAAAACAAAACATTTTCATGGCTATAATGGAGGACATAACAGATGAGGAAAAGAATGTTCAAGAATTGACGAAGGTAAAGGAGAATACTATTAATGCAGCTCAGCAGGTTATTGATAAGCAAATGAGAGTTGCACAGGAAATTGCAAGTCTTCTTGGAGAAACAACCGCAGAGACGAAGGTTATATTAACCAAGCTAAAGAAGGTAGCGATGGGAGAGATTAGGAATACTTAGTAGATATTTGTGCCAGTATAAACAAATTTGTATTTCCTATTGACACTAGAATTATATTGGAATAATATATTAATAATGTAAATAACGTTAATGTGCTATGATGAGAAGAGTAGGTAGGCTGATTTTCTTAAAGAGAGCTCCGGCAGCTGAAAAGGAGTAGAGAGTTTCCTATTGAAACAGGTCTCTGAGCATCACACTGAGCCCAATTGAGGTTAGGCTGTGACGGGAGCTCCCGTAATAGAGCTAGAGTATAGTCATTTTGCAGTACTTAAGGAGGTTAGTATGGCAACATATTAACAAAATGGGGTGGTACCACGAAGTTAAACTCTCGTCCCCAAGATGAATAATCTTGGAGGTGAGGGTTTTTTTATATGCTTTTTTAATAATATTAAGGAGGTAATACAATGTCATTAGAAATAGAGAATATGGATAAAAATGAAATGTATACGAATTTTTTACACAGAATAATAGACAAGGACATGGAGGAGGGAGTATATGGTGGAAGGGTTCAAACAAGATTTCCTCCAGAGCCTAATGGGTATTTGCACATTGGAAGCGCATACGCAATAAATATAAGCCATAGTATTGCTCAAAAATATGGAGGTAAATTCAATCTTCGATTTGATGATACTAACCCTGCAAAAGAGGATATAGAGTATGTTGACAGCATAACAGAGGATATGAAATGGATGGGGTTTGATTGGGAAGATAGATTGTTTTATGGTTCTGACTATTTTGATAGAATATATGAATATGCAATTGAACTAATAAAAAAGGGTAAGGCATATGTTTGTGAACTGACGCCAGATGAAGTAAGAGAATACAGAGGAACATTAACATCACCAGGAATTGACAGTCCCTATAGAAATCGTTCTATTGAAGAAAACCTTGAACTTTTCGAGAAAATGAGAAGCGGGGAGTTTGAAGCAGGTTCAAAGGTTTTAAGGGCAAAAATAGATATGGGCTCTCCAAATATTAATATGAGGGATCCGGTTATGTACAGGATACAGTTTATTTCTCATTACAGAACAGGTGACAAGTGGTGTATATATCCTATGTATGATTTTGCACATCCACTTCAGGATTATATTGAAGGAATTACACATTCACTTTGCTCAAATGAGTTTAAAAACCACAGACCATTATATGAATGGTTCTTAAATGAACTTGAGTTAAAAAAACCTCCGAAACAAAGGGAATTTGGAAGGATGAATATAACTGGAGCTGTTACAAGTAAAAGATATTTAAGACAGCTGGTTACGGGTGGATTTGTTGATGGCTGGGATGATCCAAGACTTCCAACACTTAGAGGGCTTAGAAGAAGAGGCTTTACTCCTGAGAGCATACTGAATTTTTTAAATGAAATAGGTGTTTCTAAGGACTCAAGTACAGTGGACATTGCAATGCTGGAACATAGCTTAAGGGAAAATTTAAAAGAAATAGTGCCATGCTTTATGGCGGTTCTAAAGCCTATAAAATTAGTAATAACAAACTACCCTGAGGACCAAGTAGAGATGATGGAAATACAAAACAATCCTGGAAATTCTGAGCTAGGATCAAGAAATGTGGCATTTACAAGGGAACTTTATATTGAGGAAGAGGACTTTATGGAAATTCCATGTAAGGGATATCACAGACTTTCACTTGGCAACGAAGTAAGGTTAAAGGGAGCATATATAATTAAATGTGAGGAAGTAGTTAAGAATAACAAAACAGGGGAAATAGTTGAAATTAGATGTACTTATGACCCGGAGACCAGGAGTGGATTAAGCGGCTCAGCAAGGAAGGTTAAGGGCACAATCCATTGGGTTTCTTCAAAGCATGCTTTTAATGCTGAGGTTCATCTATATGAAAGGTTACTTCCTAATGATATTGAGGGAGAGGTTGGGGATTGGAATGAATGTATAAACCCTGATTCCTTACTTGTTCTTAAGAATTGTTTTATTGAACCAGAATTAAGAGCTGCAAAATCAGGAGATAGGTTTCAATTCATAAGGCTTGGGTATTTTTGCGTTGATAGCAAGTATACAAGTAGTGAAAAATTGGTATTAAATAGGATTGTGCCACTTAAGGATACCTGGAAAAAGAATAATAAATAGATAAAATATGATTATTAATACTTGTGCATGTCTTTAATATAAGAATAGCTTTATTATTGAAATACAAGCCTCTTATGTCATAATGAACCTAGTGAAGGATTTCGCCTACAGATTCTTCACTGCGTTCAGAATTCCCACGCGCGCCCGCACCACGATAAACGAATACTAACTGTTTGCTCACCCCCAATTTTGGCAACAATGTAATTAT
>JARDZI010000345.1 GCA_029240935.1 Clostridiales bacterium | reverse complement strand
ACATATCAAGCTTTTCGCCTTTTAAAGTAGCTTTGTCAGAAGCAATCCTTGCAACAATATTTGAAGCTGCCCAGAAAAATGGAGCTGTTAAATTAAGTACAATGGCCATTATAGGGATTGAAGATATTCCCCCTTTGCTGTTAGCCATACCGATTATAACAAGTCCAGATGCAGCAACTAAGAAACCTATTATTTGCTTGGTTTTTATTTTCTCATTTAAAAATATCATTGCTAATACAGGCGATATGAAAGCTTGAATCTGTAAAACTATGGAAGCTATACCAGCAGGCATTCCGATTTCCATGGCATAAAAAAGACATGCAAATTGCCCTACCCCAACAAAAAGTCCATAAAATATTATGTATTTCCACTCTGTATTAGGTTTTTTAATAAAAAATATGGCCGGAATAAATGTAAAAAAATATCTCAATGCAACTAAAAGCATTGAAGGTACTCCACTAACACCAATCTTTATTGCTATGAAATTTAGTCCCCAAACCACAACGAGCAAAAATGCAAGCATTATATCTTTTTTCTTCATTTTATTTCCCTTCATATAACTTTTTAAGAATATTTACTTTAATTTTAACCCCTCACCCAGAATCCTGCAAGTGCTTTATTAAAAAACTTTAAAATATGGAAAGACTCATTCTCATTTTAAATAATTTAACTTATTTCTATGAAGTAGGAATGTTTGTTGTTAGAAACTTAAAAATTATTACGCAAACAATTTAGGGCCGGGTAAATTACCCAGCCCCAAATACTTTGCTTTATTTATCAGTTCCATAAACCTCTTTAATCTTCTTCAATACTCTTTCAGGTGTCATAGGAATTTCATAGAATCTTATTCCTATAGCATCCTCTACTGCTGAAACAATGGCAGGAGCTGTAGGTATAAGACCGCATTCTCCGATTCCCTTAGCTCCGAATGGACCTATCGGATCATTGGACTCTAAAAGGATTGTATCCATCTCAGGCATCATATCTATCGTTGGCAACATATATTTATGATATCCCTTATTATAAAAGCCTTTTTCTTCCTCGTAAGTCATTTCCTCACGAATCGCATAACCAACACCCATTGCAACGCCACCTTCTATTTGACCCTCTACTAAAATTGGATTAATAGCTTTTCCTATATCATGTGCAGCAGCAATTTTTAATACGCGAATCATACCAGTTTCCATATCTACTTCAACTTCAGCAGCATGAGCATGCCATGGCGGTGAATTAGAAGGTACTTCACATTTACTTGCAATAAACTGTTTTCCACGAATATGAGCCTCATAAGCAATTATTGATAGTGGTATTTCAATATTTTCACCATAAATAATACCCTCATTCATATTCAGAGAGTTTACATCTACAGTTGGCCAACCACTGAAACTAAACTTTTGACATTCTATCTTAGGATTAGATTCCATATATGAACGATTATTGTTTATAAAATCTGCAGTCCAGCTAAGGATTTCTTCTTTAAGTTCCTTACCAACTAAAGTAATTATATGACCGACAGTGTATAACGTACGGGTAGCGTGACTTCCAATATCAAAAGGTGAAGATGCGGTCGATCCAAACTCTAAATGAATAGTTTCAAATGGTACACCAACAACATCAGCAGCAATTTGAAGAAGTCCAGTTGTTGATCCAGCACCAATCTCGGGAATACCACTTGCAACATGGAGTGTTCCATCGCCTTCAATTCTTAAGTAAATAACATTATAGTCCACGCAGAAAGGTGAAGCGTTACTAACATGAGTACCAGCAGCAATACCAACACCATGTCGGATATTTCCCACTTGTTTTATACCTCTTTTTTCTTTCCAACCGATGCTTTCAGCAGCTGCATCAATACATTTATTAAGATCTGTAGATCCAACTGGGAACGGGAACCACCAACTGTCACCTGTTTTTGTAGTATTCATTTTTCTCAATTCAACTGGGTCCATATTAAGTTGTTTTGCTATATCATCTACTGCTGTTTCTACTGCCATTGTACCCTGTGGTGTGCCAAAACCTCTAAAAGCTCCAGCTGTCTGTTGATTGGTATATACAGGATAGCCAAGATAGTGAATATTTGGAATCCTATATGTTCCTGCAGTACCACATGCACCTGTAACTCCCAGTAACTCAACCCCAAAAGTTGCATATGCTCCCGTGTTCAAAACTGCTTTAGTATCTAATGCTACAAAAGTACCATCTTTTTTTGCTGCTAAACGACTAGTTATATAACCTCCATGACGCGTGTCACTTGCAAGAAAATCCTCCTCGCGAGTATAAACATATTTAACTGGCTTATGTGCAAGCATTGAAAGCTGTGCAGCAATAGGTTCTGCTTTGCCACTTATACCAATTCTTACACCAAATCCACCACCTACATAAGGCGGATTTTCAACCTTGACTTTGCTTTCAGGCATATCAAAAATGTATGCTAACATCATTTTCGTTGGATGAGGCGTTTGTGATGTACATGTAACTTCAAGATACCCGTTACTATAGCTGGCCAAAGCTGCGTGTGTTTCAAGTTGTGCTTGCTTAACCCTCGGCAGAGTCACAGTTATTTCTGAAAAGACTTCTCCTTCATTCCACCCCTTTGAAAAGTCACCCATACCGAACTCTATAGGTCCGCCACAGATATTGTTTCCTTTAGAAATAATCGGTTGAACTTGCGTAGCTCCATCTTTCATAGCTTCAATTGGGTCGTAAACAGCCGGAAGAATTTCATATTCAACCTTAATTAATTTCAAAGCTTCTCTTGCAATCTTTTCTGTTGTAGCAGCAACTGCAGCCACTTCATCTCCAATATATCTCACAACTTCTGGGAATATTTGCTGATCTAAAACTGGTTCTGCTCCAGGTGCTGTTGTGACCATGGCTGCTGATGTACTGAATAATTTTCTTGTAGTATTTTTATATGTAGCAACTGCATAAACTCCAGACAATAATTCTGCTTCCTTAGTATCAATTGAAATTATTCTCGCATGGGCATATGGACTTCTTAATACTGCTGCGTAAAGCATACCGGGTACTTTGACATCATGTGTAAACATTCCTTTTCCGGTTGCTTTGTCCCAGCCATCATTACGAGGTATGTTTTGACCAACATAATTTGACATTATGATACCTCCCTCATTCGAGCTGCTGCTTTTAAAATACTATTTTCAATTTTTTCATAGCCTGTGCACCGACAGATATTGCCTCCAAGGGCCTTTTTAATATCATCATGGGATGGATTAGGATTACTGTCAATCAAAGCTTTAGCACTCAAAATCATACCTGAAGTACAAAATCCACACTGAATTGCACCACCATTAATAAACTCTTCTTGTAGAGGGTGAAGTTTATCCCCATCAGAAAGGCCTTCAATAGTTGTGATATTAGCATCCATAGCACGCATAACAGGTAGAATACAAGATAATACTGCTTTTCCATTCATTATAATTGTACAAGCGCCACATTCACCTTTTTTACATCCAATTTTTGCACCCGTAAGCAAAAGTTGATCACGTAAAAATTCTGCAAGACACATTTCAGGATCTACTTCTGTCTCCAAATATTCACCGTTAATATTTACTCTCAATATATGTTTTTGGTTCATATCTCCACCTCCTCTGTTAATAAACCTAATTGACCAACTGCATCTATAAGAACACGTCTAACAATAATAGGTAGAGTTTGTTCTCTATATTCCTTACTCCCACGCAAAGGATTACTTCGTGGATTTGCATTTTTCAGTGATAGCTTTCCAGCTTCTGCAAGATTTTCCAT
>JARDZI010000047.1 GCA_029240935.1 Clostridiales bacterium | reverse complement strand
ATACCCTGCTCCCTCTACTGCCATTCCACCATTTCCCTTTTCTCCTTTAAAGTTCTCTGCAGAAATGGAACGAGTACGCCCTTTTTGAGGTAAATATAAACCTCCCATAAACATATCCATTATTTGTCAGCCCTCCATTAAAACATACTTATATACGTTATGCTAATAGCATTACATACTCTCATCTGTAATCACTATGAAAAACCACCCTTACTACTTGTCATACTGAAACTAGTGAAGATCTTATAGGCACCTTGGAGAAAATCCCTCGATATACTCAGTATGGCATAAACTTATAGTGAATTCATAAATCTATCAAATGCTGCTTCTCCCTTTTCATTCCTTTTAAACACACCACAATCCTCTAAAACCTTTAGAAATACCAATCCTACCTCTCTTTTAATAATCCCATCCACATCACTCGGACAAATAGATGAGTACTTATTTAAAAGTTCTATACACCATGACCTGTGTTTTATCAGTTCTTCATCTTTATCTATTTCATCAATCTTATCTCTGTCAATTAAATACTTCTCAAGCTTTTTCAGTTCTCTATTTAACCTTGCAGGCAAAACTGCAAGTCCCATAACCTCAATTAACCCTATATTCTCCTTTTTTATATGATGGAGTTCCCTGTGGGGATGAAATATTCCATCTGGATATTCCTCAGATGTTCTATTGTTCCTTAATGTTAAATCCATTTGGAATTTTTTATTTTTCATTCTTGCTATTGGTGTTACTGTATTATGGGGGATTCCATTGGACTGTGAAATTAATCCCACAGCTTCATCAGAATAATTATCCCATTTCTCTCTAATATATTCAGCAGCTTTAACAACATCATTTTTATCCTTGCCTTCAATCCTTATCACTGACATAGGCCACTTTACTCTGCCAACAGTTACTCCTAGAATTCCTTCCGTTGTAAAGTTTTTTTCAATTTCTGCATTTGCCATTGCAAATTCATATTTCCCACCCTGGAAATGATCGTGGGACAATATTGATCCTCCCACTATGGGCAAATCCGCATTTGAACCTATAAAATAATGTGGAAACTGCTCCACAAAATCCATAAGCCTTTTAAATGTTTCTTTAGATATCCTCATTGGTTCATGTTTACCCTTTAATACAATACAGTGTTCATTATAATAAGAATATGGTGAGTACTGAAAATACCAACTCTCTTGCTTTAAGGTTAATGGAATAATCCTATGATTCCCTCTTCCAGGATGATTGATACGACCTGCATATCCCTCATTTTCCTTACATAAAAGGCATTTTGGGTAGATAAAGGATGATATGGTTTTTGCAGCCGCAATTGCTTTTGGATCCTTTTCAGGTTTTGAAAGATTTATTGTAATATCTAAACAACCATAGGGAGTTGAGGTTGTCCATTTTAGATCTTGTTCTATCCTATCTATTCTAATATAATTAGTATTCTTACTTAAATTGTAATAATAATCAGTTGCTAACGCTCTATCTATATCATATAGCTCATTAAATTTGTTTATTACTTCTGAAGGTTTTGGTGTAATACATGCCATAAGCCTAGCATCAAACAAATCCTTATATGTTATATCTTCACTTACAAGCACACCATTTCTTAATGCCCAGCTCATTATATTTTCAAGAATCGGTTTAGATGATTCTAGCTTTTCACCTTCTACCCTAACCTCATCTATTTCATTCAGATTAAGAAATTCTAAAATCCTGTTCCTAGTATAAATAACATCATATTCATTTATTAGCCCTTTATAAAGTCCATACTGAATAAGCCTTTCAATTTCATATGAAATATTCACCCTTCCACCCCATTCCTTCATGTAATTAATCCCTTTTATATTCCTATAGCTTACCTGCGCCATTACCTATTTGTGCTACATAAAAGCTTGCAGTATATCCTATTCTCTTTTCATACTCATCTCCAACATTCTTAATAAATTCTTCTATATCATCATTAATTACTATACTTACAGTACATCCTCCAAAACCAGCGCCAGTCATTCTTGAACCAAATACGCCCTTCTGCTTCCATGCAAGCTCTACCAAAGTATCTAATTCTATACCAGTAACTTCATAATCATCCCTAAGGGATATATGGGACTCATTCATTAACCTGCCAAATGTAGCAAAATCGTTTACCTTTAATGCCTCAACCGCTTTAATTGTCCTTAAATTTTCATAAACTGCATGGGTAGCCCTTTTAATATTAATTTCACTTTCTATAAGACTTTTGTTACTTTCAAATTGGATTTCATTCATCTCTCCAAGAGAACGGATATTAAGTTTTTTCTGCAAATCCTTAAGTGCCCTTTCACACTGTGATCTTCTCTCATTATACTTAGAATCTGCAAGACCTCTTCGTTTATTTGAATTGGCTATAACTATGGAAGCGTTATTAAGTGCAATTTTTACATACTCATATTTTAGTGTATTGGTGTCTAGTAATACTGCATGATCCTTTTTACCCATACCTATGGCAAATTGGTCCATTATTCCACAGTTTACACCTATAAAATTATTTTCAGCCTCTTGGCAAAGCCTTGCCATTCCAACCATATCTATATTAAGATCAAATAAATTCCTCAAAAGAACTGCTGTTACCATTTCAATTGAAGCTGAGGAGGATAAGCCTGCCCCATTAGGTATATTACCATCATATAAAACCTCGATACCATTATTAATTATGAAGCCCTTCCTAATAAAATTATGAATAACCCCCTTTGGGTAATTCGCCCACTTGTGTTCAGCTTCATATTCAAGCTTTTCCAACCTAAATTCAACGATACCAAGACTTTCAAAGTTTTTAGAATATACCCTGATAATAGGCTCATCAATTCTTCTAGCAGCAGCATAAGTTCCAAAGGTGAGAGCACATGGGAAAACATAACCTCCATTATAATCGGTATGCTCACCAATCAAATTTACACGTCCTGGTGCAAAGAATAGTTGTGCTTTCTCTGTAGTATTAAACACAATTTCAAAATCCTTTAGCAAAATATCTTTCATTAATATGCACCCCTAAAAATTTATTAAACAATTGATGTTAAATCATTAACAAGAAAACCTTTACTATTTATAGAAAATTAAGAACGTTTTCAGTAGGTCTAGAAAACGTTTTCTTAATTATATTGTAATATTTTTTACATTGAATGTCCAGAAAAAAGAAAAATATGATGGATTACTGATTATTCACCTGAAAACAACTATCTCTGATAATAAGGCTTGTTTTTAAAACTACTTTTATCCTGTAATCTAATTTATTTTCGATCATATTTAACATTTCTTCAGCAGCTTTTTTGCCTACTAAATCCATTTTCAAATCTATAGTCGTTAACTTAGGATATGATATCTTTGATAAGAGAATATTGTCAGAACCTATAACTGAAATATCCTGTGGGACCTTTAGCCCAAGATCACTGTATGCTCCCATTACTCCTACTGCCATAACATCATTGCATGCAAACACCGCAGTAGCATTATCTTTAGCTTGAAACAATTCCTTGATCCTTGCATCAGCCTCAGCCGCCCCTTCAATTGTATTTCCATGCTTAACCTTAACAATCTTTTTATAATTCAGCTTATGTTTTTCAATTATACTTAAATATACCTTCTCCTTTATATCATATGAAAAACTGCTTTCTCCCCTTAAAAAAATAATTCTTTTATGGCCTAACCCTACTAAATATTCAAATGCTTCTGTTGTTCCAATTTCCTCATTATAACTGATATAATTTAAATTGGCCCTTGAAGAATTTGCATTTACTACAATAATTGGCAATCTTAATGATGCATTGTCATAAAACTTATTGTCTAGATTCTCTGCAGCAGGATCTATTACTATTATTCCATCCACCTGCATGGAAATAATTTTATTTATCAGTTCTCTTTCAAGCTTTGGATCACCTGAAGTATTGTTTAAAGATATGGTATACCCCTTAAGCTTTGTGACATTATCAATTGCTTCAACTATAGTTGGAAAGAAAAGATTCGTTAATCCAGGCACAACAACTCCAATTACTGAAGTTTTTTTCATAATAAGCCCTCTTGCAATTACATTAGGTGTGTAACGCAGCTTTTCAACTGCCTTTTCTACCCTTTCTCTTGTCTCCCTTTTTACAGGGTAGTTATTATTTAGCACTCGTGAAACAGTAGTTATTGAAACTCCTGCCTCCTCTGCTACTTCATTTATTGTTATCGTCCTGTCATTTCTCTCCATAAAATTCTCCTTCCATGTGTATAAAGTATATCCTATACAAATTGTTTATTAGGTATACTAAATCAAATATTATATTATCATTTTACCATCATTATTTATAATTATGAAAATGTTTTCTATTTAAATAGTATTATATCTTCATAAACAAAACAAGATTATAAAGAAATATTTAAAAACCCATTGGGAAAAAATCAAATGATTTCTCCCAATAACTCCTCCATTCTCTCAGGTAAAAGATGAACTGCACTAACCCCAATGTCTTGCTTTAGATATATTTGCTTAAAAAAACTTTTTTATTAGGGTATATGAGTTATGGGAGGCTCAATAATGGTTTTAGGACTATCATCAGACACAGTCAAAAGCAAATCTACTTGAACTATTCACTGAATGCAAATTATTATTGAGGACTTTTACATATCAAAAATCCCCCACTTCAAAAAGTAAGTGGGGGTATATACCTAATACAAATATCACTAATCCTATTTAGGAGGCATTACTGTTGCGAAGCCATCTATAACCATTTTACCCTCCTGATTATAGCAGCATGTCCTGAGCTTCAACCTGTTCTTTTCAACAATCATTTCCACTACCTCAGCCTCTGCCTTAATAGTGTCTCCAATTCTAACAGGTGCTAAGAACTTAAGCTCCTGTCCAGTATAGATTGTCCCAGGTCCAGGAAGATACATTCCAAGTACGGCAGATATAAGTCCAGCCCCCAACATACCATGAGCTATTCTTCCCTTAAAAATAGTCTTTTCTGCCTCAACCTGATTGATATGAGCAGGATTTAAATCCCCAGTTATTCCAGCAAATAAATATACATCTGTTTCAGTTATGGTCTTCTCAAAAGACGCCTTATCTCCAATTTTCAATTCATTCATTGTCTTACCCTTCATTAACACTACCCTCTTTCAAATATACTTTGACTAATATTTAACATACAATTTAGTATAGCATACACAATTCCAGAATAAAAATCAATGCTAAATAAATAGGGACATTTACTTACTGTTTAATATCAAAAGCATCATCTGTATTCTAGATGAATAAAAATCATCCTGCATATTCATAATATCCAGGATGATGAATTTTCTCATTAAATTTACTTATCCTCAACTTCATTCATTTGTTTCAAATAATTGATTTGGGTTTCAGTTTTTCCTTCATATATGTCCTCTGTAGTGTCACCATTTTGGTTTTCATATTCTTGTATTTCTTTTAAAACTTTAATTGCCTTCACACCTTTATATATACAGTATATTGCATATCCGTGGAAAGCAAGACTTAAAAAATCCTTTAAGAATATAAATATAAGACCATCAAGACCGTACAAAACCATTCCAACGAAAAAACTCCATTTATAACCCTTATTAGAAAAATAGCCAAATAAAACAAATATTCCAGCAATTAATAAATCCAAAACAACAGCAATTATAGTTACTAGATTTCCAGCATCCTGTGAAATGTAATATGCTATAATATCAATAAGCTGGGTTATTCCAAGTCCAACAACAAAGCTCATTTCACCACCAAATACTATTACCAAAGTATTAACCAAGGATAAACCTGCTATCCAGTAAAACCAGTTTGCACTGTTTTTAAGTACGCCTGCAACTTTGTATTTGGTGATCTTTAGGTTCTCTTTTTCCATAAAATCATCTCCTTTTCTATTTTATTATTCAACGCAGGTTGTGAAATTCCTCCTATTTTTTACCTGTATATAACAATAAAAATTGTATTAGTGCAAATTTATTATATATATAATTTTACTTTATTGTGTATTGGAGTGTCCAGTGGTTTTACAATTACCATAACCTACTAGTGCAGGGACAATATAAACAGGGACATCTACTTACTATTTATAATCAAAGCTATGGTAGCTGGGGGAGGCATACTTAGTTTCAAATCACTTTATTTAGCAGCTTATAAATACTCAATTATTTACACTACATAAAAGTCCTTTACCATTTAGCCTTATTCTTCTTACCAAATTGAGTGATTTACTTCAGTATATTACTATTATTCACTAGTGATGTGTTGTATATAAACAAAATGTCTTGATTAGTAAAATCCACCAATTCCCCTAGTATTGTGGAATTTACATACCTCAAATCAATAAGAGTTATTTTACTATACTCTGAAATCAACAGGGGTGCTAAGCTACTTGCAAAGGAATCCCTAAAAATAATAAGCTCTCTCCCTGAATTATTTTTAGGGTTTTCAACTTGGATAAGGGGTGTTGCACCTGCCAGGAATACATCGTAGGAATCAATGCCTAAAAGCTTTTCAGTTGAATAAACCCTTTGTGAGCTCCTGTCTTCTCCAGTGTATTCGTAATTATCAACTATTGCCCCTTCAATAGAGTCATTTGTCATATAGGTAAGTATATCAGGCTTAACAGGTAATGCAGCTTGTCCATAATAGGAGCCATAAAAGAGGGAGAATATTTTCTTTTCGTACAAATTATCATTAGAGGGGTTTTCAAAATGCATTTTTTCACCTAGAGCATTTACAACCTTCCCTAAATTTTCTTGCTTCCAATGTATATCAGTTCTGTAATAGTCCTCAATAGACAGGCAATTAAAAACATCAATATACTCCATGTTTTTAACTTGGGTATTAAGAATGGAAATCATGTCATCGTACTCAACAAAAAGGTGCTTATCATTATCTTTAATAAAATAATTTTTATCTGGAATTATTGAATAATAAACATTCATCCCCTTCAAGTAAGTATTATATATCTCATTCATCTTCTTACTCATTTTATATACATAATTCTGGTTATATGGATATTCCATTTTAAATACATAATCATTTTTAATAAAAATATCATTGTTATCATTTTTTCTAAAAATTGAAAACTCAGTAACTGCTTTAACTGTTCTAAACTCCTCTCTAAAAGCCATTTGGTCAAGTTGATACTTCTCTAATTTTTTAAAAAAATTACCATTAAAAAGTGTTTCTATGGTTAGGCTCGGGTATCCCTCCAAACTACGTCTTTCACTTTCAGATATTTTTTTATCTGGTAGGATTATATTTAACACAAACATTAGTACTAAAAATATTACAAATAAAAAAGTAATGATTTTGTTCTTCATTTCTATAGTCCCTTCCTTATTTATTAGAATCTAAAGTATAAAAATGGATTAAAGGATGAATCAATTAAAAATCCTGTTATTACAATTAGTAGAACAATATAAATAATTGGTTCTAAATTGCTTATTACAGATAATACTTTATTGTCCTTCCATTTTTTTTTGACTATTCTAAATGGAATTGGGGTTGAACACAACACAGCTAAAATCATTAAAATCTTATAGCTATTAAGATAATACAAAGCTTCCTTTGATAATACAGGTATGTTTAGTAAACCGAGCATTCCCCTCATGTATTGTAATGCATCAGAGATACTTGAGCTATTAAAAAGAACAAAGCTGAAAATTATAATTAGTAAAGTATACAAATGGCAAAAAAGAGCTGGAATTCTCTCTAAAAATTTTATGAAAAACAATTTTTCTACAACTAAGATTATGCCAAAGCCTATGCCCCATATGATAAAGTTCCAGTCAGCTCCATGCCAGAACCCTGTACAAAACCATACAATAAAAATGTTACGAAACCACTTAAGCTTTGTGGTTTTATTTCCTCCAAGGGGAATATAAAGATAATCCCTAAACCATGTTCCAAGGGAAATGTGCCATCTGCGCCAAAACTCTGTTATACTCTTTGAAATATAGGGATAATTGAAGTTTTCTAAAAAGTGAAAACCAAAAATTCTTCCGAGTCCAATTGCCATATCGCTATAAGCAGAAAAATCAAAATATATTTGCAAGGTAAATCCAATGGCTCCCAGCCAATATGTAAGCATGGATGGCTGCTCTGTATATAATGTAAATCCCCAGAGCTCACCTAAAGGATTGGCCAATAATACCTTCTTTGCAAGCCCAATAACAAAACGTCTTACCCCATAGGCAAAATCCTCAAAGGAATAATATCTGCTTTCTAACTCCTCATTAACTGTTCTGTATCTCACAATTGGTCCAGCAATTAGTTGGGGAAAAAGGGATATATACAATGCCAAGTTAAGTATGTTCTTTTGTGCCTTTACCTCTCCTCTATATACATCAATTATATAGCTCATGGCTTGAAAGGTATAAAAGCTAATGCCAATTGGTAAAGCTATTGTTACGAATTTTATATCAAGATTGAAAATATAACTTATATTTTTTATAAAGAAATTTGAATATTTAAATACTCCCAGTATGAGTAAATTAATAATTATCGCTGACACAACAACATATTTTGCAGTTTTAGTGCCCAAATGCTTCTCTATTAAAACACCATAAACATAATTGATTATTATAGAAACAATAAATAATGTTATATATTTGGGTTCTCCACAGAAATAAAAAAATAGACTTGCCAGAAGAAGTATATAATTTCTCAATTTATGTGGTGTAATAAAATAAAGTATTAATACTATTGGAAGAAATATATATAAAAAAGTAATGCTTGAAAAAACCATTTTCTCTGCCCTCCTGTGCATAGAAAAAAGAGCTTTTATACAAGAATCCATTAAAAGCTCTTTTTACATAACAATTTTATTCAGCTAAGGATAAAAAAGCTTTATGTAATTTTTCTGATTCATTATTCATAATAAGTATAATGAGATTGTCTATATTGTCTACAACAACATTTTCCTGTTCCACACCTACGCATATCCATTTTCTTTGATCAACATTGTTTTTTATTTCAGCCTTTATTTTTTCAATATCTGAAGTATTCTCTACTCTAAGTAAAACTAATGAATGGGCAAATGAACCCATTAGTGGTTCCGAAGCTAAAGCCTCTGAAAACTCTATATTGTCTGTGCCAAGATAATATTTAGAATTATCCTTTGTAACTTCTGTGCAAGCTGTTTTGGGAAGCTGTACTTCCGAGGTTGTATATATTTTCTCAATTATACTTTTTAACTCACTATTAAGAATATTATCGCTTGGTTTAGTTTCTGGCTTAGTCTCTGGCTTTGGTGATGGTTTAACCTCTGGTTTTGTAATTGGTTTTGTAATTGGTTTTGTAGCTGGTTTTACTTCAGGTTTTGTAGTTGGCTTAACTTCTGGTTTCGTTTCTTGCTTATCTTCTGGTTTTGTTTCAGGTTCCACTTCAGCCTTCTCCTCAGATGTATCCTTAGACACAACCGTTTCTGTTTGATTAACGTTTTCTGTTTGATTAGGACTGGTGCTATTATCTTGTTGTGAATTTAATTTTGAACATGCTGTATTAAAGGTAATAACAGCACCAATAAGTATTAGTAATAATACTTTTTTCATTTTTTCTGCCTCCTTAAAATGCTATTCGTTTGATTATTTTTAATTAGCAGTACATTAAGTTAGATGAATATAGTCTTAAAAAAGTTCCTAAGCCTTGGACAGAATAATAGGGACATCTACTTATTGTTTGTTATCAACAGCATCTACTGTCTTCTAGATAATAAAAAGGAGTCGAACCAATAAAAGCTCACCTCCTTTATAAAAAAACCATTATATAAACCTTTCAAACTCATTCTGGTTTGACATTTTCTTTACCAATTCCTTAATATCCTGGCATCTATCCTTAGGGCAAACAAGGACAACATCCTCTGTATCAATAATAAGCATATCCTTTAATCCAATACCTGCAACAAGTCTCTTATCACCCAGAATTGTGGTATTGGATACATCAAGCAGGCTCACCTCGTTCATTGGTACAATGTTATTATCATCATCCTTACTCAAAAATCTCTCTAAGGATGTAAAGCTTCCGATATCATCCCAAAGAAAATTGGTATCCAGGACAACTGCTCTGTGAGTTCTCTGCATAACTCCAAAATCTATGGAGATTCCATCAATTTTTATATACTCCTCGTTAATAACTTCTTCCTCCTGGGCTGTTCCCAGATTTTCATATATCCTCATTAGATTTTTATAGAGGTCTGGAAGGTACTTCTTTATTTCTCTTAGAAGTCGGTCTGCTCTCCAAATGAACATTCCACTATTCCATAAATAATTACCCTTCTCTAAAAAACTCTTTGCAACATCAATATTAGGCTTTTCTACAAATCTCTTTACCCTATATGCCCCTTTTTCTATTTCATCACCCTTTTCGATGTAGCCATAGCCTGACTCTGGCCTGTTTGGGTTAATACCCATGGTAACAAGATAGTCCCCCTCCGATGCAATATTAATTGCAGCTTTTAAAGTGGTTTCAAACTCCTCCTGACCAATTATCACATGATCAGATGGGAGTACAACCATAACAGCATCAAAATCCTTCTTTAAAAGCTTAACTGCTGCAAGACCTATACAGGAGGCAGTCTCCTTATTCGCAGGCTCTTTAAATATATTTTCACTCTTAATATTCAAGAGATTTTGAATTATTGGAACATAACTCTTATTTGTAACAACGTAAATCTTGTCCTTTGAAACAACATTTAATATTCTGTCTGCTGTACATTCTATCATGGTTTTATCCCCAACTGTCTTTAGAAATTGCTTGGGAAGGCTCTTTCTGGATTTTGGCCAGAATCTGGAGCCTAAGCCACCAGACATAATAACTGCATAAACCATAAAAAATCACCCCGCATATAACATAATATGCGAGGTAGGTAATTTGGTCACAAGAAATAGTAAGCGTCCATAGAAATAAGGGACATCTACTGAATTTTCCAAATTGCATTGTTATTACTCTCATTATTCCGATATTTATTGTTTTCAAGTTGATGTCAAATGTTTATTTACCGTCCCTTTTTCTCCCCTGGTTCACTCCTGGCCTTTTGGTGAAAGCTAATTAGCTGTCCCTCACCTGGATCCTACATTAAAGGAATTTTATGTATTTATATTTGATTTTTGCTTGATTTTAGTTTATTATCTAATATTGTGGGTATAAATAAGGGTAGGTACAACATTTAAGGAGTGTAATTAATGTTATTTTTAAATATATTTTTAGTAGTGTTTTCGCCATACATGGCTTTTTTACCCATGGTTATTTCAGGTGTCTTGTTGTTACAAAGGGGCGGTTATGTGTTGAAGAACACCTGGAACCTTGGTTTAATGTTTTTGTTTATGTGGTCCTTTTTCGTAGGGGTTGCAAATGATAATCCGGTTTCTACTATAGCATCCATTAGTTTTTTGTTTTATCTTTTTATAAGTATATATTTACAGAATTATTATAATGAAGAAAGTCAAATTGAAAAGCTTTTTAAAAACATTATTTTAGTTTCACTAGGCTCTGCTTTCATTGGAATATTAGAGAGGGTAACACCTCTTAATGATGTATCCACCTGGTGGAAGCAATTGTTTGGTATATACCCACAGGTTGTCTTCAGTGAAACTCAAAGAATTTCTGGAACCTTTGGAAATCCAAACATTGCTGGAGCATGGTATGCAGCTATGGTTCTCATATGCTTTTATTTCTTCCAAAGGTCAGAAAAATATAAAAAAGCAGCATATGGACTTGGTGTGTTATTGTTTTTCGGAGTTCTGATGCTTACAGAATCCAGAGGAGCAACAATTGGACTGGTATTAGGTTTAATTGTGTATGCATACTTTATGGGTCATAAAAAAAGTATCCTTGCCCTATCCTTAATATTATTTTTGGGTGTAACCCTAATGCTTATTTTCCCTAATCTATTTCCCAGGGGATATAACTTATTTGACTCCATTAGAGATCGTAAGGAAATTTGGTTAAATTGCTTAAACATGTTTAAATACAAACCCTATTCTGGATGGGGACTGCTTGGTATTTATTACGCGGGAAGGGATGTTTATCATTATTCAAGAACCTTCCATGGCCACAACTTTTGGATTACAATTGCTACTACCTTAGGAGTTGTAGGTTTGAGTGTTTTTGTATATATGAAGTATCACCTTTTGAAGGAGCTGAAATTGTTAAGCCAAAATAATTGCAGACTTACCCCACTTCTAGGGGGGCTTCTGGCAATAATACTAGGGCAAGGGATTATTGACTTTACAATTATGAATCCCCAGGGAGGTATAATATTTTTTGGCTCCTCTGCATTAATCAGCGGGCTTGCATTCCAGCATGATTATTTCGCAGTAAAAGACTTTTATACTTCATCACTTAGAGTTAAAAATAGAAAGATATGAACTGTATTTTAGAAGCAGGAAGTGTAATAATGAATCTCAAGACGCATGCTGTCTGGATCTTTATCAAGGTTCTCAAAGCAGGGGTGGAAGCCTGCCACTACAGATTTATCCTTCCTACATGCAATAATAAATAAACCAAACATAATTCTCGATACTCATTGCATATATTATCAAAATGGTATATCATATAAATGAACTAAATATATAACCGTCCGCTAGGGGAGCTACGTGCTGAGAGGAAGGATTTTTCCTTCGACCCTATGAACCTGAACTGGGTAATTCCAGCGAAGGGAAGCGGTAGAGCTTTCCTCCTAAGTTTAAGCGGCGGTTTTTTAAAAGGGAGGATTTTTTTATGTCAAAAATTATTAACTATCTATCAGGTGTATTTGAAAAATTCCCTGAAATCAAAATTCAAACCTGGGCTCTTTTAATAGGCTTGATTTTTGCAGCTTTTCTACTATCAAAGCTCATTTCAAAGAAGGGAAAAATATCAACTAAAAAGCTTGTATATGGAAGCCTTTGTATAGCAATTGCATTTGTTCTCTCCTATATAAGAATATTTCATATGCCCCAGGGTGGTTCAATAACACCTGCAAGCATGCTTCCTATTATGTTCTTCGCATATATGTTTGGTCCAGTTGAGGGAATAATGGCAGGCATGGCATATGGACTGCTGCAATATGTACAGGATGCATATGCAGTTCACTGGATTCAGCTGTTGTTTGATTATCCACTTGCATTTGGAGCACTTGGACTTGCAGGATATTTTAAAAACAACTTAAAACTTGGACTAGTTGTTGGGAGCTTAGGAAGATTTATATTCCATGTGCTATCAGGTGTATTCTTCTTTGCAGAATATGCAGCTGAGGCTGGTATGAACTCACTTCCCTATTCTGTTGCTTATAACAGCTTTATAGGGGTTGAACTTATTATCTGCATTGTGTTAGCATCAATTCCACAGCTAAATAATGCATTGAAAAGAATTAAATCAGAAGCTACTATATAGAGAAAAAAATGGATGAATTCCAAAGGATTCATCCATTTTTATTCATACCAAAATCTCAGCGAATAGGGGGACGGTCAATTACCTTTTGCAATATATTATTATGCTAAAAATTAGGCCAACTACAATTTGACTATAATTGATACAAATTACTTATTTACCGTCCCCTATCCCTACTAAATACCCCTTGCTATATTAATGCGAAACAGTTGTTGACCGTCCCTCGTCCTGGCTGACACTAATAGGACTAGATTTGCTTGAGTATGTGGTAAACTCCTTCTTCATTATTTGTGTACTCAGAGATATTATCCCACTCCTTTAATAAACTTCCTTCAGAATTTTTCATTGCAATTCCTATTCCTGCGTAGCTTAGCATTTCCAAATCATTTAAACCATTTCCTATTGCCAGTATATTTTCACTTTTTATATTTAAATGCTCTGCTAGTATCATAAGCCCTTTGTCTTTAGAAATTCCCTTTGGAATGGCCTCAATAGAGCCAGACATAGATGTGGTAAAGGTAACATTTATATCCTTTAGCTTTTCATCTAGTACTTCATTTCTGTCTTCCTTATAATAGACAACAATCATATTAACATCTTCTTTTATATTCTCACTAAGTTTTCCAACAACCTTATAATTTATATTTCTGCTTTTGGAGAAAGCTAAGGATTTTTTGTCAGGCTCCTTTATATATAATATATCATCTATATAAACCTTAACATATAGGTCTCTTTCCTCTCCATATTTAATAACTTTTAAAGCTTCAGGTAAAGGGATTTTTTTACAAAATATTTCCTCTTTTTCTGGAATAAACACCTTTGCTCCATTATATGCCACAATAGGAATACGCAGTTCCAATATACTACTGACTAATTCTGCAGCCTTTAGCATTCTTCCTGAAACGAAAGCAACAAATATACCTCTATTAACTAAATTCCTAATTGTTTCCTTTGTTCTCTGGGATACATCAAGATGATCATCCAGCAATGTACCATCAAGATCTAGGGCAACTAGCTTAACATTTTTAAAATCATAATTTTTCTTAGTCACTGAAAATTCAATCCCTTCATAAATAATTACAAAGTGCAGCACAAAAATAATAGAAAAGTGGCGGGTTTAACCCGCCTATGCAAAACATAATTTTTATATATTCTTTTCATTTTGCCAGGTATTTAGGTTCCATACCCTCTAATACACTAACCAGACCTTCAACAGCCATAACTCCCATTCTATTGGTTGCATCTACTGTTGATGCTCCACAATGAGAAGAAAGTAATATATTGTCCAGTTCTAACAACCTATTATTTGTTGGAGGTTCTGTTTCATAAACATCCAATGCTGCTCCTGCTATTTTATTATACTTTAATGCATTGTAAAGTGCATCCTCATTGACAATTCCACCCCTTGAAGTGTTTATCAAAATTGCACTATCCTTCATCATATTCAGTTCTTCACTATCTATGAAATGATACATTTCATCAGTTAGTGGAACATGAAGCGTAATGAAATCTGACTTTTCAAGTAGTGTTTTCTTATCTACATACTTCATACCTATTCTATTTGCAAAAGCCTCATTAGGATATAAGTCATAAGCTAATATCTCCATATTAAATCCTGTTGCTCTGCCAGCGACACCTTTACCAATGGCACCTGTTCCAATTATCCCAATTGTTTTGCCATAAACTTCAGTTCCTATTTTCTTTTCCCATCTATTGTTCCTAACTATTTCATCAAGCTTACTAATTTTTCTACTTAAAGTAAGCATTAAAGCAAAAGCAAAATCCGCTACAGATTCATTATTTGCCCCTGGTGTATAGGTTACCTTAACTCCTAATTTTTTTGCTGTTTCTAAATCAATATTATCAAGACCCACTCCATATTTAGACACAACCCTTAGTTTTTTTCCCTTCTCCAGAACTCTTTCAGTTATTGGATCTAATCCAACAATTATGCCATCAAAATCTTCTATAATTTCAAGTAACTCATCCTCATTGTACTTCTTTCCAGTATCATTTTTAATTAACTCATAATTGTATTTGTCTAACATTTCGAAGGGCACATTGCTTGTTTTCCCAAAAGATCTTGGAGTTATCAATATCTTTTTACTCATTTTATGCACTTCCTTTTTAGTCTATAATAGGGTGAAATTTATCAATAAATGTCTTATATAAATTACTATAATGATTTTTTCGATGAAATTAATAGTTTTTAATTGCATCCTTTAAACTGATAGATTTTGTATCAGGTACTAATTGGAAAAACACTTCAATTCCTTTTCCCTCAATTTCCTTTAACACTGCAAAATCCTCAGGCTTTACAGCTACATTTGGAAGTACAAAATAATTTCCTTTGCAGCTGCGATAGTTTTAATCAACAATAGTGCTCTATAATTTTCAAAATTAGTTTTATTCCAATATTCAACAACTTCATCCGTACTAAATACCTTAATGGTCATACCGGAATTTGCAGTTGACATTATATAAATATCCTTCATAAATGGATCCTTTGCTGTTGCATCATCTACAACAAATAAAGCATTAGTGTTCATTCCCTTAGACCACTTAGTCATTACCTGACCATGAATAAGCCTGTCATCTATTCTTACCAATACTACTTGCCCCATTAATAATCACTTTCCTTCCTATTGAGATTCATATTTCTTTATACCCTCTACTCCTGAATTAATGATTTTTTCTATCAAATCATCTAATTCATCAAACTCTCTGGATTGGAAAAACTCAATGAGCATAAGCATATTAGCTCCTGTTATTAGTTTAATATTCTTATATTTTTTTACCAAATAAAGAGCTACATTTGATGGACTTCCGCCTAATATATCTACCAGTAATATAATATCCTTACCTGCTTTTTGATTTTCAACTATAATACTGTCAGCTTCTTCTCGTAGCTGATCCACACTTTCACCTAAACTAAGTCCTAAAGCAAATGTGTCTTCCTGTTCTCCCATAATCATCTCAACACTTTTTAGTAATTCTTTTCCAAAACTTCCATGGGTAATAATCAATGCTGCCTTTTTATTCATTTATTTACCTTCTTCCAAAATGTATTATGCATATAAAAATTCTAAATGGAAAGTAATAAAGATATATTATTAACTTCTCATGTTGTCATTGCTTTGAAAGTCAGACTCTGTCATTCTGAGCACAGTAAAGAATCTTTCCCTGTGGTGTGATTTAGATCCTCACTACATTCAGGAAGACATGAGACTATTAAATGAACGTCTCCCTTTCCAAGGTAAATAACAAATCTGAAGAAAGAGAGACATTCATTATTGATAATCAAACTTTATGGTATCTTGTTTATATTATAGAATTCTTAATGCACCAAGTATACCTAAAATTACAGATAACCCAACAAGTGCATGTGTAATCTTTAGTCCCTTCTTGTCAAAATAGAAGTAAACTGCAAGTACAGTAGCCAGTGGCAGTAAACCAGGAAGTACTGAGTTAAGTATATCTTGAAGCACGAATTCCTTGCCTGAAATAGCCCATTTTAATGAGCTGCTAACCTTAACATAATTAGATGCCAAAATACCCATCATAAACAGACCAAGTACTGATAAACCATTAATAATTTTTCTTATATTTGCTCCACCTATGATTTCTGTTGCTGCAGTACGTCCTAATCTATGTCCAAGCTTTGTGAAATAAAATCCATATAAATAAGTTAGTACAACAAACCCAATCCATGGGAATAATGAACCTAATGCACTGCCTTGTTGAGCCCATGGTAATGCAATTGCTATTAAAATATATTGAACAGTACCAGAGTCAATGGCATCTCCAATACCAGCAAGAGGACCCATAAGTCCAACCTTTGTACTGTTTATTACTTCTGGAGTAACTGCTTCATCTTCTTTTCCTGCAGCCAGGGATTTAGCTCTTGCCTCTTCCAGGGATGCTGTTATTCCAAGAATAGTTCCGCCACCCCATACAGCCTGTGTATTATAGAATTGTGTATGTCTGATATAAGCTTCTCTGCGGTCCTCTTTATTCTTGTATAATTTCTTCAAAATAGGTGTTAGTGCCCAAAGTAAAGATGGAGCTATCATTCTATCATATGTATGAGGTATTTCATTTGCATACCACCATCTAAACCAGCTTTTGCCCAAGTCCTTGTTTGTAATCTTTTCTGGTGCTTCTCTCTTTCTATCAGGAGCATTGGTTATTGTAGCATCATTATTCTTTATTTTATTTTCATTACTCATTTTTAACCCTCCTCCTTCTAATTTGCTTCAGCTTTTTTATCGCTGCTAAGTAAAATAAACAAATATGCAACTATTACTCCCACAATTGCATATGTTACTGTATTAATTGCAAGAGGCTTAAGCATAACTGACATGAAGTAAGCTAAAAGGAAAAAAACAATATAAACTTTTTTTCCTATTACCTTTAAAATTAGCGCAATACCTAGAGCAGCAAGTCCTCCACCAACTACATCCAATACATGGAATAAAAGTCCTCCAGAAAGTGATGCTGTAAAGCCAGCTATTACAGGTGCTCCATAATATAGAGCTATAAACATTGCAGGTACAAATAATGCAAAACTGATTATTGTTGGTATAACTATGACTGACATTGTTAACCCCTTGTCGTTTAATTCAGCAGCATATTTATCTGTTAGACGAACTACAAAAGTGTTAAGGAAAAATCTGAATTGATACAGATAACTGCCTAATAATCCTACTGGTACTGCTACAGCAATAGCTGCAGTAGGTTCCAATTTTGCCAATATCGCAACAGGTACCGCAATAGCTGTTGCCACTGCTGGCTCACTTGGCATTGTTCCTCCTGGAGCAATCAAACCCATATAAATTAATTGTATTGAAGCAGTAATAATCATTGCGGTTGGAACGTCACCCATAACAATACCAACTACTAAACCAGTCATTAAAGGACTGAATCTTAGATTTAATGTTGCATAACCTAAAGCTCTTGACTCAACTAAAGCTACCCAAATAGCTATTATCAATGCTTGCGCTACACTAAGACTAGCTTGTTCCATCTCATTTTTCCTCCTTTTAATATCTATTTACTATCTAAATGTTTGTGAAATGATTAATACCAAATTACCCCCCTCCCCTTTCTTATAGTTTCTAAAAGTATCAATAATTTGGATTATTTCTTTTAAGGAATTTTTAATCATTCTCACAAACTCTACAATAGTCCAATTTATTTTATTCCCAGTTGGTTGTATGAAAAATCCCTTCCTTGTCAATTCTATTATAGGTATGTGCTCCAAAAAAATCTCTTTGGGCTTGAATTAAATTTGCTGGAAGGTTTTCTGCAACCATACTGTAGAAATAATCTAAAGCTGTGTTATGAACTAGGACTGGTATATAAAAATCCTTTGCAATATTAGTTACGTCCTTCATGGATTCTAATTTGTCCATAAGGAACTCCATGGACCTTTTATTGTTTAGAAGATTAACATTTTCTTTGTCCTCATCAACTATTTTTCTAAGTTCATCCAACATTTTTGCCCTTATTATACATCCTCCCCTCCATATTTTAAGGGTTTCTGACAGGTTAATGTCAAAGCTGTATTCCTTAGAAGCTTCTGCAATAAGCCATAGACCCTGGGAAAAGATTATGAAATTTGTAAAAAGCAAAGATTTTTCTAATTTTGCTACAAGCTTTTCTTTATCATATGAAGCTTCAGGATATTTCTTATCAACATACTTTGAAAGACTTGTCCTATCTTCTTTAAAAAAAGAAATAATTCGGCCCTCTACAGCTGCGTTTAAAGTAGGTGTTGGAATTCCAAGATCTAGAGAGGTCTGAGCAGTCCACTTGCCAGTTCCCTTTTGCCCTGCTTTATCTAAAATCATTTCCACTGTTGCTTTCCCTGTTTTCACGTCCCTATGCTTCATAATCTTATAGGATATTTCCATTAGATATGAATTAAGCTCTCCACCATTCCAGGTTTCAAATATATCTCCAATTTCTTCTGTCGAAAGCTTCAATACTCTGTGCAATATATCATAAACTTCAGACATTGCCTGCATAATTCCATACTCTATGCCATTATGAAGCATTTTCACAAAATGCCCTGCAGCTCCATTACCTACATAGGTGCAGCAAGGGCCTGCTTCAGTTTGTGCAGCAATTTTCAACAATATATCCTTAACTAAATCATATGCTTCTCTTGAACCCCCAGGCATTATGGAAGGTCCATTTAGAGCGCCTGCTTCTCCACCAGAAACTCCTATTCCAAGATAGAATATTCCTTTTCCCTTTAACTCCTCAATTCTTCTTGCAGTATCCTGGAAATATGTATTTCCACCATCCATAATAAGATCTCCCTTATCAAGGAAAGGAATCAATTTTTGAATCATGCTATCCACTGGCTTCCCCGCTGTAATCATTAGAAAAATCTTTCTTGGCTTATTTAAAGAACTTACCAAAGCTTTAATATCATAAAAAGCTGAGATATTTTTCTCTCTTGCCTCATTTTCCATAAAATTTCTTGTTTCCTCAGGAGTATAGTTGTAAACTGATATATCAAAACCCTTATTTTCTATGTTCAAAGCAAGACTTTTTCCCATTACCCCTAATCCAATAAGTCCAATATTCTTCATTTTATTACCTCCCGCTTTCTTATGTAAAAGGTTGATAGTGATACGCCCATACCTGTAAATACCAATTATTGATTACTATTATCTAAAAGCTGATTTCAACTAACTATTAGTTACTTTAGTAATTCCTTATTAATAACATTATCAGGATTTTCTCCTCTTAAAACCTTCTCAACATCACTTAGGACCTTATCACCCATGCCCTTTAAACACTCATATGTATAAGCTGAGGTATGAGGAGTTATAACTACATTTTTATAAGAAAGTAGTGGATGATATTCATCTATTGGCTCATCTTCAATTACGTCTAAGCCTAAACCTCCAATAATACCTTCATCCAATGCCTTCAATAAACTTTTTTCATCCATAAGTGCTCCTCTTGCTGTATTTACTATATATACTTTCTTTTTCATTAATGCAAATTCCTTTTCTGAAAGCATATGATAGCTGTTTTCATCAATAAATGCATTTAAAGAAATTATATCTGCCCTCTTAAGAAGCTCTTCCAGAGATACAGGTTCAGCTCCTCTTTTTCTAATCTCTTCATTAGTGAGGTTTGGGTCATATGCAATAAGGTCTGCATTAAATCCATTCTTTAATATCTCCCCCACTCGGCTTCCAATATTACCTAATCCAATTACGCCAGCTGTCTTGCCCTTTATTTCATATCCCATAAATTTAGCTCTCTCTGACCATTTGCTATCCTTAACCTTTAATGATGCGGTCACAACTTGTCTTAAAACAGTCATTAACAGTGCAATTGCATTTTCTGCTACTGCCTCTCTCTCTACAAGCGCATCTACCTTTGTAATGAATGTACCTTTTTCAGTGGCAGCTTGTACATCTATATTGTTATAGCCTATTCCATGGCGGGTAATTAATACAGTTCTATCCTTATTCTCAAAGAATTCCCTATTATATATGGCAGTAACGCTTGCAATTATAATTGAGTAGCCATTAAGCTTTTCTGCTAATTCCTTCCCCCCCATATCCTTGGGAATGTCAAATCGGTCTACTTCTCCTAAAGCTTTTAGTCTTTCTATATGCTCTCCAAAAGTTTTACCAAAGCTACTTGAATTTACAACAGCAATCTTTATACTCACTTTTGTATCTCCCTTCCTCTTCCAGTTTATAATGTTCACATAGAATTTAAAAAATTCTGAAAATTCATTATACAATAACTTCATTTCTATTTTTAAGCTATAATAAATTATATGAAAATAATTTTCATTAAATTACTATTGCATAAAATAATTTTATTTTCTATAATTATATATGATATGAAAATATTTTTCAACATTTTTATAATAATAATTTACTTTTCTGAGAAATTAACTTATTATGTACTTAAAATACTAATTAGAAAAGGTGATATTATGAAAGCTACTCCAAATGTAATTCTCCAAATCAAATCTCAATATAACAAGTTTAACGAAACAGAAAAAAAGATTGCAGAATATATTATAAATAATCCCAAAGGCTTAATATATTCCACCATAAGCCAAGTTGCAGAAAAACTTGAGGTAGCTGATGCCACAATATTTCGTTTCTGTAAGAAAATAAATTTCAAGGGATTCCAGGACCTTAAAATTACTTTAGCTACAGAATTTACTGAAGGAACAAAAAGTTATGCAAATGAGCTAATAGATGAAAATGATAGTGAACAAACTATTGTTAATAAGGTATTTAAGGCTAATATTACAGCCCTAAATGATACATTACTTTCTGTTGATTCAAAGATTATAGAGAAAGCTGCCAGTGCTATCTTGTCAGCAGACCAAATTGTATTCTATGGTAATGGTGGTTCTGGTGCAGTGGCCATGGACGCCCATCAAAAGTTTCTACGAACTGGACTAAGGGTTTCTGTTTATACAGATAATCACTTGCAGCTCATGTCAGTTGCTCAGCTTACAGAAAAGGATTTAATCATAGTGGTTTCTCATTCTGGTTCTAATTTAAATATGATAAATTTATTGGATGTAGCTAAGGAGAATGGAACAAAAAGCATAGGAATTACTTCTTTTTCCAGGTCTCCAATTGGAGAAAAGGTAGATATGTCAATTAATGCTATTTCACAGGAAACTGGATACCAATTTGAAGCCTTTGCATCCAGAATTGCTCATCTTACTATAATTGACTCCTTATATATTAGCGTTATGCTAAAAAGAAAAGAGTTAACAGATGCTGCAGTTAAAAAAATGCGAAATGCAATCACATTAACAAGAATTTAATTCCTTTGAATATTTATTTGGATAAGTAAATATATTATTTAAATGTAAATTTACAAATTCTAAAATTCTAGGAGGTATAAAATGAGAAAATATGAAGTCCTAAACAAAATTGAAGAAATGGGAGTTATTTCAGTAGTAAGAGCTAAAAACTCTGAAGAAGCTAAAAGAATTGCCTTAGCTTGTATGGCTGGAGGTGTAAACGCAATAGAAATCGCATTTACAGTCCCTGGTGCTCATAGGGTCATAGAAGCATTAACTGAAGAGTTTGGTGATGAACTATTAGTTGGTGCAGGCACAGTATTGGACAGTGAAACTGCAAGAATCGCAATACTATCTGGAGCTAAATATATTGTTAGTCCAAGCTTTGATTCGGAAACAGCAAAGCTTTGCAACAGATATCAAATACCTTATATGGCAGGTTGTATGACTATTACTGAAATGGTAAGGGCAATGGAAGCAGGTACTGATGTAATTAAGGTATTCCCTGGAAGTGCCTTTGGGCCTTCCTTCATTACAGCAGTTAAAGGCCCTCTGCCTCAAGCAGTTTTAATGCCAACTGGTGGAGTTGACTTAAGCAATGTCGATCAATGGATTAAAAATGGATGTATAGCTGTGGGAGTTGGAGGTAACCTTACAAAGGGTTCTAACGAAGATATTACTAAAGCTGCAAAAGAATTTGTAAAAAAA